>JBHLME010000061.1:0-25044 GCA_048938445.1 Promethearchaeota archaeon
CATCACTAAGTGGTGAAGCTGAAATAAAAACTACAGGTAAACCCGGCCATTTTTTCCATAATATTTCACAACATTCAATCCCATCTCCATCGGGTAAAACCATATCCATCGTGACGATATCTGGTTTCTCGACCCCCTCTAAAAAAGCTTCAAAATCTACAACGCTAAATGCTATATCAATCACATCAATATTAAATACTCTTAAAGCATTTTTTATAGAAACGGAGGAATAACGGCTATCATCAACGATAATTGCTTTATTTTTACAAATTTTATTACATTCTTTCATTTTACTACGGATATTTCTTTTTAAATTTTTGAATAAAAATGAACTTTAGGATTGAGCAAGTTAAATTTATTACTTTTTGAATTAATTATCATTTCAGTTTTTCCTATTACTAAGAGCCCATTAGCGATCAAGTGTTGTGATAAAGTTTTTAGAACCTTGCGCTGAGAATGCCTGTTAAGATAAATGAGAAAATTTCTACAAAAGATGATATCATATTTTTGATTGAATTGGTGTCCTTCCGTCAAGTCTTCTTGAATGAATGTTACTTTTTCTTTAATCTCATCGCTTAATTCATATTGAGGACCATATTTAGTCTTATGTTGTGTAAAATATGAATTGTAGATTTTAGGCAAATCATGAACGGAATACAATCCAAATGAACCTTTTTTTGCGATTTTTAAGGCATTAATGTCTATATCAGAAGCAACAATCTCAATCTCAGGAATTCCCCTACAAGTTTTTTTCAAGTAATCAAACATCATTGCTAAGGAATAAGGTTCCTCACCTGTAGAGCAAGGTGCTGACCAAATCTTTAGAACATCCATGTTCTGTCTTCTAATTTTATGATTCAGAATATCCTGCATAAGAGCTTGATATACTTCACAATTTCTAAAAAAATAAGTATAATTAATCGTAAATAGATCACTGAATTCGTTAAATTCAGAGGGATTTCTTTTAAGATAATCCATATAATCCTTATCTGAAGTAAGATTCAAGCGATACATTCGGGCTTTTATTCTTCTTTCTAAAAATTCCGTTTTATAACATTCAAATTTTATTTTAGTTGAATCGCGCAAATGAGCAATTAGACTTTGAATTGACTCTGGATCAAACCTAATTTTATCTATTGCTGGTTCCGATATGATCATGATATACCTAAAAGCCCTTATCTATTTGTACAAAAAAACTAAAAAAAAAAGATATCGAGATATTTTTTTATCAAAAAGAATCTTTTTTTATAATTTTTTTATCATTAATTGATAATTAAAAGAATATGTTTTTAAATTTAATGATTACTTGAAAAAATACATTTTTCTGATGGTAGAACGTACTAGATTATTGATAATTTTGTGAAAAAAAAACATAATCATCATAGAGACTTCAATTGTCTTAAATACCTTTATTAAAACTAAAAACAGTGTAATTAAGAAATCCTTAAATATTATTCCAATAGAATTTTTATAGTAAATAAAAGGAATTAAGGGTAACTAAAAAATCATTTAGTTTTTTGGAGCAATTTAATAAAAAAAAAGATGAATATAATAAACTTGAATGATTTTTATACAGATATTTTCTATAAAATTTTAAAATGATTCTTATTAGGTAGAATAAAATGAGTGAAAGCAAAGCAGGTATCATAATATTAGGGATTGTGGCAATTGCCAGTTTGGGATTGAGTGGATACATGTTTCTCACCAATGAGATATTTGTTTCACCCGATAATCAAAATATTGTTGTTGGCATGTGGGATAATCTTGATGAGAATATGGATTTCGCCGATTATAATGAAACTAATAAATTCCTTATCGAACTTAAGGATCAAAAAATTATCAACAATAATTACATTAGTATATCTAATGCGAATACTACTATTTGGCTTTTAAAACCCGGTTTATATAAAATAAGTTGTATAATCGATTTGACAAATCTTGGTGACACCGATTTATATCGTGGTCAAATCATAGAAGATTCTACAATTTATGAGGATGTTTTCTACTTTTTTCACCCCGCATCTCCTACTAGTGATTTTTATCAAGTAATTACAACTTTTTACATTCTGACAGATGGAACACATCTATATCGATTTAAAATATATTCACCAGATGATACTGATTTTGGAATTTCTGATTCTGTGAGTTATAATCAATTTATAATTGAATATGTTAGGTACTAATTTTTAAAATCTTTTTTTTTTCTTATTGATTCAACTTTAGGAGAAATAATTTTAGTAACATTAAATTATATGAGTAAAGTAAATTTTTACTTATTTACCAAGTTATTCTTAATTTAGTTAATTCAGCGCCCTCCCAGGATTTTTCAATGAAAGAAGACGTGCATTTTTTATCTACACAAGATTCGACAAAGTTTTCCGTCAAACCACTCCATATGACATAAACCACTTCAAAATTAGGATCATGATCCTTATATGTCACTACCAATTCATTTTCGGATGGGAAATCTATTAATATTGTGCCAAAGTTGTAGATCATCCCAAAAAATCGCTTATAAGTCTCCATTGCTTCTTTAATATCTTTTGTTTTAATACCCTCCTTATAAATTGTTGGAACCAATTCGTTATAATAGTCAAAGCCCCAATTTTTAATCACGTCCATATCTCCCTTCACACCAAAACGTGCTACTGCATTTAAACATTCTTTATAAATCTCAAAAGGATACCACGATGTATTGAGCATTCTTTTAGATACTAAGTCTTTAGCTTCTTTAGAAAGTATATCATCATAGAGACCCGTTTTGTTTGAACGTATGCCTCTTATTATTGAGACAAAAATAGATCCTTTCACTTGTTTTATGATACTCTCCTCCTTTGCTTCTTGAATATTATTTGTTAATTTTGTATATACAAATATCATATTAATTGACAAATTTAAATTTTTAATTAAAAAAATCATTTAATGCATAAGCATTGTGTTTTAAACAATTTTTAACTGACAATTGAAAAGATATTTTAAATCGATTATTATGAAAAAATAGTAATTCAATAATTCTATTTACCCTTTTGATTCTTATATAAAAAAATACAATCATATGAAAATTCACAGTGATTATATATGATCAGTAAAAAGAATAATCATATTTCAAAAAACATGAAGGATAGGATTGACTATTTGACTCTTAGAATTGAAATCCTCACAGATCATTTGGACGAATATAAAAATGAAATGAATCCAAGAACCTTCGAGTATATATCGAAGGATATTGAAACACATAAAAGGGAATTGAAAATACGTCAGGATTTTCCTATTACTTTTTAAACTATTTATTATGAAAATTAAACATTAATTTAGATCTTTTTATTCTTTTTGAGCTTAATCTCCATTTCATTCCATACTTTTAATAGATTTTTATAACCAGTAAATCTTACTAAATGTTCTTCTATATTAATTCTAATTTTTTCATAACCATTTAATTTATGTAATTTTTCCTGATTTTCTTCCATTTCTCGCTTTATTTCCAAAAGTTTATTTTCCCATTTCAAGTTAGATTTAATAATATTGATGCCTCTATTAAAGATTTCTGACTCGATCGATTCCATTGAATAAGTAATTTCACCCGTAGAAGATTTATTTAATATTTTAATCAAATTCATTCGAACAAAATCATTCACTTCTTGGGAAATCTTTCCTGCTGAGATTCCAGTCAATCTTTGTAGATTTTTTTGAGTTAATTCCTTTCTTGTTATAAAATAAAATAGAATAGTTGAAGTGATTTCACTTCTACCCTCTCCTAAGATTGAATTTAGGAAGTAGGTTATTATTTCATTTTCAATCTTTTTTATTTCTGGATCAAATCTTACCACAATTCACACCTTTTAGATTTAATATTTTAGCGAGCAAAAATTACACTCATTTCAGACCATATGCTTGTAATTAAATCTAATGATTGGAGCATCTCATTTAATCTAGTTGAAAGGAGTTCAAATCCTGATTTATTCTCGTATTTTTTTAACTCCTTAAGTTTAGATAAAATATATTCTTTAATTTTTGGAAGTTCCGTATAAGACAAGTTACCTACACGAGCATAGACTTGAGTGTCAATTTGATAATAATATTCATTTGTTTTTTCAATTCTTTTCTTTTCAATAACATTTGATTTAATTAGAAATCTTAATTTTTTTGATATCGTTCCTATTGAATATCCAGTTAAATCTCTAAATTGTTTTTGCGTTAGTTTTTTATGGATGCCCAAATAAGATAGTATTTTTTGAAGTTTAAGATCTGCAGATTTAGCTCTTCCAGATTCCATTGAGAAATCTACTAAAACTTGCTCAAACTCCTTCATTTTACCTTCAAAAACATGACTATCAATATTATTTCGTGCAACAGGCATTATCCTAATTTATAATATGACCTTTTAAGTATTTAAGGTTTTTTATGTTTTTCATTTTTCATGAAGAATAGAAAACATTTAAATATACAATTTTATATAATTTTTATGGGAATTTTTATTTTTCATGAAGAATAGAAATTCCCCTATTTTTAAATAAAAAATAAAGAAGAAAACAAAATGAATGCGATTGAAGTAAAAAATTTAGTTAAGTATTATTCTCGGGGAAAAATAAAAGCTGTTGATGGGATATCATTTAATGTACCCCAAGGATCGAGGTTTGGATTTTTAGGTCCCAATGGTGCAGGAAAAACTACAACTATTCGATGTTTACTTGGATTATTACAACGAACCTCAGGAGATATAAAGATTTTTGGTAAAAGTGTTGATCCAACTAAAGATATTAGATTTCGAAATCTTGTAGGATATTTACCTGGAGAATTAGGAATTTATAAACAGATGACTGCTACTCAACTAATTAAATTCTTTTCAAAGCTTTATGACATTGAAATTGATTGGGATTTCATTAAAGATGTTTCAGAGCGCCTTCAAATCGATATGAATCGAAAGATGGGGGTATTAAGTAAGGGTAACAAACAAAAAGTAGGTGTTCTTACTGCCTTAATGGGGAAGTTTGACTTGCTCGTCATGGATGAACCTACTTCCGGTTTAGATCCACTAATGCAATCTGAATTTTATAAAATTGTCTCGGAAAGGCAGAGAGACTCTAATTGCACGGTATTTGTTTCAAGTCATGTCCTTCCAGAAGTAGAAAAATTCTGCGACACGGTTGCTATTATTAAAAATGGTAAGATTGCGGAAATTTCAGAAGTTCAAAACCTTAAAGCTAAGAGTTTAAAGCATATTGAATTAGAATTCGCATCAAATGAAAGCAAAAAAAGCTTTATTTCTTACTTATCATCTGAATTTCCTGAAGGAATAATAAAACATCAATTTGATACCCAAATAAGTTTTTTACTCCCTCCTGATGACACAAGAAAAATAATAGGTGAGCTTGGTAATCATGAATGGGCGGGATATCCTATTAAGGACATTACAATTAAACATTCGACTTTGGAAAATATTTTTTTACAGTATTATAAAAATACTAAATCTAATTCGAAAGGAGGTGTGGTTTCATGAGTTCTAAAAATACTCAACTTAGAACAATCAAAAATGTAAAGAATCCCATAATATTTTTAAACAAACCCATTAGAATTGCTTGGAAAGAATTAGTCCTTGGAAAAAAGGGGATTTTGTTTTATACCATATTAATGTTATTATTTACATTCTGGTTCACGACCATATTTAATCCAGGTTTATTTTCCAAAATGGCTGAATATTTTGAGAATTATCCCGAGGTTGTTCTCGAGATGGTTGGTGGACAATTAGCATTAGGAGAATTTGGTGGATTCATTAACACGTATATCTTTTCATTTGCATGGATGTATTTTGGAATATATCTCATAATGAGAGCCTCACAAGATATTCCAAAAGAAATCGATAACAAGACAATTGATTTAGTCCTTTCAAAACCTATAAATCGATGGCAGTTTGTTATAGGAAAATACTTCCAACACTTAACTACGACACTTCTCATGACAGGTGCGGTTGCTCTTGGATTATTTCTTGGTATTTTCACGGTCCCTGCTATAAATCCCGCAGAAGTTTATTATAATGAAGTGATAATTGCCATTCTGTGGTTATTTTTATTCTTAGTAGCACTAGTAAGTACTGGTTTTTTCTTTTCTACCTTCATGAGTACAAGGTTGTCTTTAGCTTTTAGTTTTGGAATGATGATCTTTTTTTATGCAATTGGTTCTTTTTCAAGTTTAATGCCTGAAGCGGTGCAGGGCATTAAATATTTTAGCATATTTTATTATTTCTTGCCCTCTGACTTATTAATTGATCATACTTTAGATTTTATTTGGTTGCATGCCCTCGTGCTCGTCTTTTATTCCGTGGTTATCACGATTATCGCTGGAATCATCTTTAATAAACGAGACATCCCCGTATAATCATAAATTTATTTTTTTATTTTTATTATAGCTATAAGGCAGAATTTAAAATCATTGCTCATTAGAGTTTTAGAATTATTTATTTGCATTTTTAATTGACTTAGTGTATTTGTCAATTATATCGCTCATTTTCTTATATTCCTTGATTAAATCCACGTAGTATGAAGTATTCTGATATATTCGCTTAAATCCATTCAAATGTTCGAATTCTTTCTTTCCTTGTTCTAATTCTTTTTTTATTTCTGATAATTCTTGTTCCCATTTTACTAATTTGTTCACTGTAAATTTTGTTAAATTTAGAAATATTATGCCCGCGGAGTTCGCTGAATAGGTTAATTTTCCCTTTTTAGATTTATCAACTATTTCTATGAGTCCCATTTCAAGAAGGTTATTGACCTCTTCAGAAATCTTACCAGCAGACATTCCAGTAATATCTTGAATGGTTTTTTGAGTTAGATGTTTTCGAGTAATGAATAACATTAAAATTCTTATGAATAATGGATCCCTTGGTGCAAAAAATGGGGCAGAAAGAAAGTGGTTAATTATATCATCTTCAATTACATACACTTCAGGATCAAATTCTATTTCGGACACGATCATTCCTCCCGTGGTATTGTTTCTATAAAATTTGGGAAAAGTTCCCTATAAACATCAAATATATCACACAATTCATCAATTCTTTGAGCTAAATGAGCCGCCCCTTTCTTCTTTTCTTTTTTCAATTTTAATAATTCCTCTTTTTTTTTCTGCAAGAAAGATTCTGATTGAAGAAGACTCTTCAAAGCATTATCCATTCCTCTTGTTGTGAGGTCCTCTATATCTCCACGATACCGATACGTATACTTATGAGTTCCATGGATTCTTTCCTTTTCATAATAACCTGTTCCAAGCATAACTGATAAAAATGTTGAGATTGTCCCAAGTGAAAATCCGGTTAATTCTTGAAGTTGTTTTTGAGTCAATTTTTTATGAATTATCAAGTAAGCGGACATCTTCAAGTATTTTGGATTCACTCGCTTTTGTTCTCCTATACTCGTAAAGAATTCAATTAGTTTATTTTCATATGGTCTTAATTTTTTATCAAAAAGATATTCTACTACATCATTCGTCATTTCTTATACTATAATTGATTTTTCAATTATTTAAATCTTTCAAATCTTTCAAATTTTATGAAAGGTAATTTAAAGTTATTATTTTAGCGCTAGACTGGTTTCATAAATTTTGAAAAATAAAAACATTTAAATATCTAGTTTTCTATATTATTTATAGGTTTCATAAGATTTGAAATTTAAGAATCATGAAACCTAAATAGAATTACTATAAAAGAAGTGATAGAAAAAAATGGCCTTACAAGTAAAATTAACTGAATGGTTTGATGAATTAGAAGAATGGATTTATAATATTGACGACAAATTTGATGGATTTTTAGATAAGACATATAAAAATATACACGGAATGCATTTTGGTACTGTAGGTTTATTGATATATGCTTTATCAACATTAATCGCTGTATTGTTATATCTTTCGGTAGATTCTAGTTATTCAATTTTTACACACTGGATAAGTCATCTTGGAGATGGACCAAATGGAGCAAATATTGTTTTTAACATTGGATGGATTATATCAAGCGGAATATTACTCTTCTTTCTCGTTCATGAAATTCGCGAATTAAGAAAAAAGGGTGCAATAGAATTGATATTAGATACCATGTTATTAGCTGCAGTAGCTTTTTCAGCTGGACTTTTATTAGTTGGACTTTTCCCTTTACATTTAGGGATTCCACACACTGTTGCTGCGACTTTTTATTTTATTGGTGGTTTTACCTATTTTCTACTTTATGGGATTATACTACTCACGATACCTGTCGGAGGTAAAATTCGGTCTTTTTTTGCTTTTATCACGGTCGCATGTCACTTGCTATATTTCTTATCTCCCATTATAACAATATATACTGTTCAAATTGGAATCACGATGAACTTTTTAGAGTGGATGGTGTTGATCTCAGAAGTTTCCGTGTTGCTCGTAATGTTATCCTATTATTACATAAACAAGGTTCAAGAGCGAAAAATAAATGAATTTAAAGTTAAAGCTAAAAGCTGGATTAAAAATGACTGGACATACAAAAACGAATTAGTAGAATATATTGAATTATTTTATAAATAATTAAATTTAGTATTATTTTTTTATCATGAAAATAACTGGTGAGTTTTAAAAAAAATTGAAATTCGTATTTATCCTTTTGAATATTAAAATAATAATTATATACTTGAAATGAATGAAAATGAGTGAAAAAGAAACATCTAGAACAAAATTGATTATTGGTACAACCATTGCGATAATCTTGGTTGAGATTTTTCTAGCTTTATGCTTATTCATACCAGCAGGAACAATTTTCTGGCTTGAACCATAGATATATCTCATTATTTTTGGAACATTTTTTATGACCGTAGTCATATATTTCAGTAAACATTCCCCTCAAATGCTTAAAAAGAGAACGAACCCTAAATTTACTGAAAAATGGGATAAAATTGTCATAGCATTCATATCAATTGGATTTGTTCCAATTTTTTTTACCCCTGGAATAGAGTATAGATTTGGGTTAATAATCATTCTTCCCTTAGTTGAACTCATTGGATTTATTGTAATGTCTCTTGGTTTCATCATTATATTTTTGACGATGAAAGAAAATGCCTTTTTGTCAAAAGCTGTTGAGATTCAAGAAGGACATGAAGTTATCACGACAGGTCCATATGGAATTGTTCGTCATCCAATGTACATGGGGTTCATCCTATACATGTTCGGATATTGTATAGCACTTGGTTCTCTATTCTCCCTTATATTTGCGGTGATTGGCATCGTAGGATTAATAGCTAGAACCGTGCTTGAAGATAAAATGCTTCATGAAGAGTTGAGAGGATATACAGAAAATGCTCAAAAAACTCGAAAGAAATTAATACCAGGGATATGGTAATTAAGATAAATTTATAAATATAAACAAATCTAAATCCCATTACTTAAAATCATCCAATTAAAGAATTTATTATCCAAGATTTTATTAATAAAAATTTATTTATAGTTAATATCAAGTATATTGGGGGTTTAAATGGAACAAAAAAATTTGTCATATAGTTTCTATGTAATCGCACCTTTCAATTCGAGAATGGTCTTTAACAACTTAAATTTGATAGGTAAATATGAAGATATTAGAAAGTTATTGTATCAAAAGATGAATAAAAAGTACCCTGAACAGGTACTCATAGAAAAATTAGGAAAAGTTACTTCTGACTCAGAAACCATTCAACGCTGGTTAGGAGAACTGGAAAATGTCTCGGATGAAGAGGAAGATATTAGGCTATTTAAAGGAACGGGAGGGAGTGGTGTTACTCAAAAAGATAAGAGCATCATCACGATAATGATTGATCAAGAATTTGAATTATCCCTTGATGTATTTGGACATGATATTTTTACTACTCCACCTAAAATTGTTTTGGAAACCATGAGCTTCCATGAATATGGTGTTGGAACTATTTATTGTAAGCTTAATATTAATCTTAAACAAGATTTATTACAGATTTCGGAGATTCCACCGAAAAAATTATTAACAAATTTACTTGATATATCAGTAACTCATCCTCCATTATTAAAAGCTACTCAAACGATTGGTGAAGATGTATATCAAAATTATTTAGAAATTATTGATGAACTTGAATTGGATGAACCAATTATTTCTTATGAAAATTTATTTACTGATCAAAAATCTTCTATTCCTTTATGGGGTCATATAGTGATTGTAAGAGAGGATATTGATGATACTCAGGAGGAATTAGTTAACACTTTGCTTGAAAAGTTAATTGATATTAGTCATCCTGATGGATCTATTGATTTTGCTGAAGGAACCAAGGGTTATGTTCATATTGGATGGGGAAATAGTTTGTGGACGGGATTAAACGATATAGAATTAAATTATGCAAAAGAGATACTTCGATATTGCGAAGTTGAATGGCGTACACTTCAAGTCTTTAATGAGATATTATATAAACGATTAAATCAGTTTGCTTCATATGATAAATTACATAAAAGACTGGTAAAGAAAACGATGCTTTGGATAGATGCATTGCGAATGGAAATGGAACTCTATTCCCTTAATAAATCTAATTATTTGCAAAACCTCGCTCCATTTGCACATTTTATTTATAATGAGGCCTTGGAAAGTTGGCGAATTTCTCAAATGGAAGATTTTTTTAAAGAAAAATTGGAAGTTTTTGAATATCTGCATCAACAAGGACGAGATACGCTAAATGAAATTAGCGATTCACGAATAAATAACATTTTATTCGTTTTTACTTGTTTATCTTTAGTTAGCACTTTTATCGACGGACTCGTGTTTGTTTCAGCAGATCATCTTTCAGAATTTTTTATATTTCGCTTGTTCTTGTTAGTATTCCCTCCAACGGCATTTATCATACTGATATTAATGTTTTTTGCCAGATTTGGTGCATCAAAAAAGAAAAGACGAAGGAAAAAATAAAAAAACTATCACTTATTTCTTATTTCATTTTTTTTTTATAATTAGTATCAGTAAGAATATTTATTTTTGCTCAACCTGCTTGAAATGTTTCATTGCTTCTTCAAACAAGATAATTGCTTTTTCAACGACCTGAAACGATTTTAAAAATTCAGATACGCGGTTTTTAATCAATTCATAACCATTTAAATTAAATAATTTATCTTTCTTGGTATTTAATTCTTTTAAGATCTTGCTCAATTTTTTTTTTTGGTTCTCGATATATTGAAATCTTTTGTAAAATTTGAACATGTTAAAATATCCAATACTAGGTAAAACATACCTTCTCTGACGGATACCTTTAATTTTTTCAACTTGAATATATCCTTCAATTTGTAAGTAGTTTAAACCCTCAGAAATTAATCCCGAAGATAAACCTGTCAAATTTTGTAATTCTAATTGAGTAAGTTTTTCACGAATCATCAAATAGGATACGATTGGTTGAAATTTCATCTCTTCGATAATAAAAAGCGGGGAGTGAGATATAAAATTAAACATTTCTTGTACTACATGCTCAACACTATCATACATCATTTGAGTATCATTCTCAATATTTTGCTTGAGTTTATTTAATTCCTCAGCTATGGGTGCGAATTCTTTTCCTGTTTTCCCCGCCATAAATTTATCCAATAAAGACATGTGATAGATGAAATAATCTCTTAATTCTAATGCTTTATTTAACAATAACTTTCGAATCTTAACGTCCTTATCATGTGGGATCATGTTTTTTAAACTTGATATCATTTTATTTATTTTCTTAATAGAATCAATCATCATGGTTATACCGATTTCTTGACTAATTGAAAACATGTCCGCAATATTGTCTACTACCACGTGGTATACAAATTCATTTTTTTTACTTGCTGTTTTTTCTTTCAAGATGATTTTAGGTTCATATGATAAATATTGATTTAAAAAAATTGATATCGCACCTCTTGAAATCTTTTTTTCGCGGAAAAATCCTGATAAATCTTGAATCTGCTTTTGAGTAAGACTTGGATGGAGCAAAAAATATCCTAATATATGTGATTCGATTTCAGTTTTTCTTTTACTTTTTCCAGATTCTATGATGAAATCAATTAATTCTTTTTCATATTTTCTAATTTCTTCTGGATAAATATGTTCTTGACTATTATCAGTCATTTTTTAATAATATATTAGTAGTTATTCTATTTAAATTTTCAGTAATCGTGAATTTTCATCATTTTTGAAAACATTTATATATGTAATTTTATATTATTTTTTTGGGACTTTCATTTTTTGTGAAAGTTCACATAGAGTGAATTATTTAAAATGTGATGTAAAAAAATGATTATAAAACAATCAAAATATGAAACCCAGGATTTCAAGCGGAAAGCATTGCCTCAAGAGCGTAGACATCTAAAAATTCCCCTGTCTAATATTGTAATAATTGCGAAAATTAAAGGCCAGATTACCGAAGAAATGTTGAGATCTGCCATTCTTAAAGTAGAAATAAAACATCCAATAATAAAGGTAAAAAGCGTACTAGAACCAGATGGACATCTTTATTTTTCCTCTAAAAATGTACCAGATATACCTATTCAAATTATTCCAAAAATCTCTGAGGAACAGTGGAAGGAAGTTATCAAAAAGGAACATCAAATCCCCTTTGATTATGAAAAGGGTCCTTTATTGAGAATAATACTTCTTCAAGCTGTTCAGCATTCGGATCTTGTCATTTTTTGTCAACATTCAATCTCAGATGGAATGTCATTAGCATATTTAGCAAGGGATATTGTATCTTTCATGGCTAAACCAAATCAAGAAATTAAAAGATTAGTTCCAAGAGCATATCCATCTCCAGATTACGTTCCTTCTGATGTATCTGCGGGGATAGCCATGAAAATTTTTGGAAAGAAGATCAATAAAATGTGGAAATCTCAGAAAGTAGAGTTTGACAAAAAAGATTATATGGAACTTCACAAAGCATTCTGGAATATCCACACGTATAAAATACTTGTCAGTCGATTGAATGAAACGCAAACTCTTGATTTAATTAAAAAATGCAGAAAAGAGGACATAACAGTCAACACTGCGATTACAACTGCTTTTTTGGCAGCTCAAATAGAGATGCATGACTCACTTCCATCATATTTAGAAAAATTAGCGGTTGCTGTAGATGAACGTGATAGATTAATCAATCCCGTAGGAGAAGTTGTAGGCTTCAATGCTTCTGGTTTAATGGTCAAACATAAGTATGATACTAATAAAAATTTTTGGGAAAATGCACGCTCTCTTCACAAAATCATTCAAAAACAATTAAAATCAAGAAAAGATTTACAAGGAATCCTTCAAACAGCAATGATGG
Organism: Promethearchaeota archaeon; assembly: GCA_048938445.1. Lineage (GTDB taxonomy): Archaea > Asgardarchaeota > Lokiarchaeia > Sigyniarchaeales > SOKP01 > FT1-020. The sequence continues at coordinate 13,266 of JBHLME010000061.1, forward strand.
ACGAATTAATGCTAGAAGCTCGACCATTTGCGGGATTTGGATATATGGTTCCTCAAGAATCTCCTAGCTTTGAAAAGATAAACAAGTTCTTGTCTAATTCTAAAAATGTTGTTATAAAAAACATTAAAAAAATCGCTAAAAAATATGAAAAGATTGTATTTGGCAGCATAATAACAAATTTAGGTCGCACCGATTTTCCAAAAGAATATGCTAATTTGATTTTAGATGAACTATTATTTGTAGCAGCAGCATCACCTCAATGCGAGCTGGTCTTGGGTATAATCACTCATGCTGGAAAACTTGATATAGTGATAAATTATTTTGAAGAAATAGTTAATACAGAGTTAATTGAACAAATAGCGAAAAAGGCGATAGAAAAGTTAAAAATTTTATAATCTAATTTTTTTTTTATCTTATAAAAATTTTAAATGAATAATTTTAGAAGTCTTCAAACTTCTTGCTACTTTTATCATTCTCTTGGTAGACTTGTTCCAACTTGGATTTAATTCTATTCTTGTCCATAACACGTGCCAATCTTTTACCTGAATCCTGTCAGACCAAATAGGAAACAATTTCTCAGGATTTTTTACGCTAAAATACAATGCTTCATCTTTACCCAATTTTTTTGCTATACTATTAAATTTTCTCATTGCAACTTTCGATACTACGTCAAATATAATTTCTCCTTCTTGAAAATGCCTGGCCATTGTACTGAATAATTTTTTTAGTTCCTGTTCTTTAAAATAGTAAACCAAACCACCTACTATAAAAAAAATTCCTTTCTTTTTTTCCCATTTTATCTCTTCATACCAGCTTTCATCAAAAACCGATTTTTCTATACACTTATTCCGAGGTCCTTCTGGGAGGAATTGTTTCCGAAATTCAATTGCATCTGGTAAATCCAAATCATACCATTTAATTGCCCCATTATCAACTCGGGAAAATGTCGTATCCAACCCAGCGCCAATGTTAACAACCGTAGTTTCGGGACGATCTTCCATAAACTTGAGCAATGCAATATCAAAATTTTTCGCTCTTGCCAAGAGTCCTAATGAACGAAAGATATTAGTGCCATCTTTTCCTGTTAAAAATTCTTTTACATATGAAAAATCATAGTCAAGTTTATCAATGATTTCAATTGCTTTTTTATCATTCAGCAAGTCAGGATAAAGCTTGCTATAAGTAGCACGAGCCCATAAAGGTCCTAACATTGTCTCTTGAATCGAATCTCTTAGAATAAACTTATCAGAGGCAATTTTTTGATCTTCAACCATTTTATCTTTCCATTAATTATTAATAAAACCTATATTAATCATATAGAAAGTTTAATTTAAATCAAATTGGTTTTATTCTGTTTTGAAAAATCAAATATACTATCCCGATGATTAGAATAATTAATGTTAATATCATAAAACCAAATAGAGGGGATATTACTAACATGAAACCCCCTATGACAGGGCCTAACCAGAAATTCAATCCTATTGCTGTTTCAAAATACGTGGTCCCCCTCATGTTATTCTTTTCCATGTTCTTGAGAATGCTCATTTTAAAAGGAAAGCAATAAAATATTCCAAAAAGAGCACCTAATAATCCAAACACGATTCCATATATGATAAAGTTGTCTAATAATCCGAATATGAAGATATTAATGACCATGAGAACAATAGACATAGGAACCAGCCGTTTTAACGTGCTTATTTTAAAGGTCATACCTGCGGTAATCACTATTGTTTGAGAAATCATCCTGATAAAGCTTAATAGATATGCCAAGAAATCATCATATCCCAATATATCAAATTTTATTGGAAAGAGAATCCCAAAACATCCGCTTACAAATGAAAAAATCGAGGCAATTAGGAGCGGAACAATATAAGGAAACACGTAATTTTCTTTTGAGTTTAATTTTACTTCTTTTTCCATTAGGAGTTCTCCATTCACGTCAAATGATTTGGGTTCTTCAAATAAAAACGCTGAAATAACCGCAATGATCATGTAAATCAAGGAGATACGAAATACGAGAATGATATCTGTAATAACAAATAAAGCAATAGCACTTATTGAATATCCAAAAATTCCACCAATATTCCAGGAAAGTCCCAAGTTTCGACTCAATTTATCTTTCTCCTTTTCATTATCACGAATTCCATCATGAGATAGAACCATCGTATAAGCACTTGTGATGATAGGCCAAAATAATCCCAAAGAAATACCATCGTAAAATAATAATAAATATGTTGGTATCCAATATTCTAGTGAGAATTGGAGCCCAATTTGCACACATAGCATGCCTCCTGTTGCAATTAGTAAACTATTTTTTATCCCTATCTTCTTATATGCATTCCTGAACAGGTAAGGTGATAATAAATAGGATAATGCTGTAGCACCGGTCAGAAATCCAATTAAACCATCATTTAATTTGCCGTGATAAAAAAGAGGAAGAGCCAAAGTGATGCTGAAGGTGCTCGCTACTCTCAAAAATGCTAAGGTAAATAATGGGAATAATCGATATTCTAACTTTTTAGTCATTATGGCATTAAAAATCCTTTTTATATAAAAAGGAAAATATAGAAATGGAATTAAAGTTTGTTAATTCTATATTATTACGTCCATATCATTAATCGAATTAAATAAAATTTTTTAGGTAAATTTGCATTTATTAATAAACTTTCTAATTTGAAAAGTTATACTATAGTTGATTAACTAGAGATTATTGAATAATAAAGTAATCGATAATAATTTTAATTAATTTATTGAAAATTGCTTGAAATTTTTCTTTTCCTATATATGCAATCGTTTCTTCATCAAATCCAATAGTAAATATTAACTTTAACAAACCCGCTATTATTTCTGGATCTTCACCAATTATATAACCTTGGTCTTGCCATCCTTTAATAAATTCAGGAATATATTCGTAAATATTTATGATTTGATTCAATTTCTCATTGCCTTGAAGCTTCCTAATTAGATGCTTTTTAATTTTTTTTATGTTATAATAAAATTAGTAAATTTTTCTTATTTATTCAATGGTTATAATATGAATTAATGAAGTGATTTTTCAATTTCTTGAGCAATAAAATTGCGAACTTCATTTTCGATGGATTTAAATGACCGAAGTTGTTTTTTAATACTTGGAGGCAGGATGAAGTAATTGATGAATGGAATTAAAAGAATAATCGATTCCTTCCCAAATTTAGTCAAGCCATATTCTACTCTGATAGGGCTCTCAGTTAAGACCTCACGTGAAACAATACCTCTTTGTTCAAGAAATTTCAATCTATCAGTAAGAGTACGTGAATTAATCCCAGGTAAAGCACTTTTTAGAGTATTAAAATTGCATGTCCTAAACATTAAAAGTGAATAAAGAATTTCAATCGTCCATTTTCCCTGTAATAATTTGAATATTTCCTTATATAGATTGGCTTTTATTCTCACTTTTTCCACATTATTTACGTGATACTTACGATCTCGTTCTAATCCTTTTAATATTGTTTCTTGTACCGAAGGAATTAACTTGATTAGTTCTCGATAGTTATTAAAGGGAGGTTTTATCTCAATATCTTTCAAATTCATCACCATTCAAAGAACATATGTGTAAAAAATCTTACTTACTGAAAGAAATTTCTCTTTCTACTTTAAATGTAAGTAATAATTAATTAATTTTAACTATAAGTGTAAAAAGTTTACTTAGTTAATAAATTACACGATCATGAAATCTAATAAATGTTATTATAAGGAGTGATGAAATGATGAATGGAGGATTTTTTGGAAAAGTTTTATGGATAGATTTATTCTCAGAAATTTTTGAAGAAGAAATCTTAAATGAAGAAATATATAAACAATATATTGGAGGTTATGGTCTAGGTTCATATCTGCTTTATAAACACATGAAGCCACGTGTGGATCCTCTTGGAATGGATTCAATATTAGGATTTTTTCCTGGACTCATGACTGGAACTCCTGCCCCATTTTCAGGGAGATACATGGTTGTTGGGAAATCTCCGTTAACAAAAACATGGGCTAATCCTAATTCTGGCGGGAGTTTTGGTCCTGAGATAAAAAAATGTGGTTATGATGGGATTTTAATCAAAGGGATTGCATCTACACCTAAGTATATCAGTATAATTGAAGGAAAAAAAGAAATATTGGACGCTTCAGATATCTGGAAATTAGATATAGTTAGAGCAGAAGAAAGATTGAAAGAAAAGCATGGAAAGTTCATTAAAACAGCAGGAATAGGACAAGCAGGAGTAAATCTCTCTTTAATTGCCGGAGTTGCAAATGATAAAGGACGTATTGCCGCAAGACAAGGATTAGGTGCGGTCATGGGATCGAAAAATCTTAAAATGTTAGTCTTGAAAGGTAATGAAAAAATGCCCTATCATAATAAAGATCATTTTCTAGATGTAATAAAAGAACATAATAGAGAACATGCCTTTAAAGAACCAAGAACGATTACTAAGCAAGTATTACAATTAGTTCCTAGATTGGGAAAATTCATGAGAAGAACCGGGATGGGATTTTCAGTTCCTCCTGGAATAAAAAAGCAAGTTTGGCGAAATCTTGGAACTTCATCAGGAAACACTTTATGCGCTGAAATAGGAGATTCGCCGGTAAAGAATTGGAGCGGAATTGGCATGGTTGACTTCCCTTATTCCAAGTCAAAGAATATTTCAGCTTTAGAACTTCAAAAATACAAAATAAGAGACTATGGTTGTTTTAGTTGTCCCGTGCAATGTGGAGCAATTTTAAAGGTTCCTGAACTGGATTTGGAAGAAACACATTTACCAGAGTATGAGACGTGTTGTGCATTTGGAACTCTTCTCCTGAATGATGACCTCAAGTCTATTATTGAAATTAATGATATTTGTAATAGAGCAGCTATAGATACGATATCGCTGGGTGGAACTGTTGCGTTCGCAATTGAGTGTTATGAAAATGGTATCCTTACTAAAGTAGATACAGATGGATTGGATTTAACTTGGGGAAATTCAGGAGCAATTGTTGCATTAACGAAAAAAATTATCAACAGGGAAGGGATTGGAGAAATTTTGGCTGATGGTTCAAAAATAGCTTCAGAAAAAATAGGTAATGGAAGTGACCAATATGTAATGGCTTCATTAGGATGTGAATTTGGTATGCATGATCCCAAAAAATATGACTCTTTGGCTTTTTCCTATGCTTACGATCCGACTCCCGGGAATCATAATGCTGCAAGCATTGATTTGATGGAAACTTTGGGACCAATGGAGAAATTTATTAAAGGAACTTCGATGCCAAAAGGATGGAAAAAAAATCTAAACTCAAAATATAAAGCTCAAGTTATCAATACGAGCTCTACTCAAGTTATAAATAGTCTCGGTCTCTGCATTCTTGCGCCTTTATTCGGAGAATATCCATTTTTTGAATTATTTAACAGCTTAACAGGTTGGGATTATGAATTTAATAATTTTTTTGAAATTGGTCTAAGAATTCAAAATCTTCGTCAAGCATTTACACTTCGAGAAGGGGTAAAACTTGCAGAAAATGAATTACCAGGAAGAGTGATCGGAAATCCCCCTAACGATATAGGACCTAATAAAAACATAACTGTAGAATATAAAGATTTTTATCAAGGTTATTGCAAAGAAATGGGTTGGAATGAAAAAGGATTTCCTTTACCTAATACTTTACTTGATCTTGATTTAGAATTTGTAATTGACGATTTATATAGAGATGATAAAGACAAGAAAAATATATACAAGGAAATAGAGAGTATATCCGGAGTGTCCTCATAACAAAATTCGATTTTTTCCTGTATTTTAATTTTTTTAATAATTCATTTTTTCACTTTTTATTTCAATTTTAAATGGTCTAATATCCTTGACTAATGGTCAAGAGATCAGGAATTAAATACTAAGAATCAATAACTAATATTAATTAAAAAATTTAAAAAGGTGAAAGATAGTAATGAATGGAAAGAATGAAACCAATAAAAACACAGATGAATTCTTACAAGTCGAGCTCTTCGAAGCGATTTCACATCCTACAAGAATAAAAATATTAAAATTACTAAATGATAAAGAATTGGGTTTTTCAGAATTAAAAAGAAAATTAGGATTGTCAAGTAGCGGAAATCTCACCCACCACCTTAATAAACTTTTAAATTTAATCAGCAATAACCCAAATGGAAATTATGAAATTAGCGATATGGGAAAAGACGCGCTTTTCATGATCGAAATTGCTGCTCAAAAAGATAAAAATTGGATGGCAACTATTTATGGAATCATTTATACCTTGTCTTTTTATAGTGTATATATCACTATTTGGATTATTTTAGATGCTTTTTTTCCACTCGGATTTCATCCTATATTTTCAATACCTATTGCATTAATTCTATCAACTATAAATTTTTATAGTAGTAGGTTAATGTTTCAAAAGAAATATCGGAATACTAAATAGAATATCAATTAAAAACGTAATCTTCCATTAATACCAATAATAATAATCTCTATTTTTATAAAATCAGCTTTAAAGTAAAATTATTTATATTAATTCTCATATTAATCATTTAAATTTTATGAGAAGGTCTTTGAATCATGGTATCTTCAGATAAGAATGAAAAGAAATCTATGGGATTAGCACGCGAAATTTGCATTTGGAAAGACCAATTAGAATGTGGTGATTGTGAATTAAACGAAAAACTCTTCTGTCGTCCAAAATTGAAATATATGATATATTTTACAACTCCCTTTTTTATAGGAATCATTCCAGTCGCACTAGGCATGTTAATCTCAGCAAATATCGAATTACTTTGGAAAATTATTTTTTTTACAGGATGGATCGGGTATAGTATTTTCTTCTTTTTTATCTGGGAAAGCCGGATGGTATGCAATCATTGCCCTTATTATGCGAATGATGAACAAAAAACTCTCCATTGTCCAATCGATAGAGGCAAGCTTAAAACGGGAAAATATAATCCCGGTCCCTTAAGTAAATCTGAAAAGATCCAATTCATCATTGGAGTGTCAATATTAGTGGGGTATCCTTTTCCATTCCTCATAATTTTTAATCTTTTCATTCCCTTGATTATATATATCGCTGCAATAGCAAGTTGGTTAATAATTTTACAGTTTAAAATATGTACTGATTGCGTGAATTTTGCATGTGTACTTAATCGAGTTCCAAAAAGTATAAGAAGTGAGTTCATGAACCGAAATCCCATAATAAAAAAAGCATGGGAAGAGGAAGGATATCATTTTGATTAATGATATCAATTTCATGAGATTTAATTTTTTTTAAAATTTAGTGGGGAGCAAATATTTACGTGCATTTTATGACCATTTATTAATCACCAAAAACTTCAATTTAACAGTCTATCGACAAATTTTACTTTAGTATTTATAGTGAAAAGTTTAAATTCTTGAAAACACTAGTTTGTTTATTAAAACAATTGTTTGATCAATTAGAAACTTCTTTATTAAAATACTGTTGAAATTTTAATAAATTTTAACTAAAATGGTATAATTACTATGGAAAAGAACACTCAACTAATACAGCAACTGCGATCTCAATCAATTAAAGCGATCATCTTCGATTTCGATGGAACGTTGCTTGACATAAAAGGAGCAATGGAAAAAGCCATTGAAGAAACATTTAATGACAATCGAATTGAGGCGGATATGGAATTGACGATTCAAGAAATAGGGGAGTTATTAGAAACGCTACAAGGTTACCCTTTGCCCAAGATCATCTTACATTCTTATGATCTGGTCAAGAAGATTACTGCTTTCGAGAAATTGACGTTTATAAAGAAAATTCTCATTAGCACGCAGATATTTTCAAAATATTTAGAATATGCGAAAGAATCCCCCTTATTCCCCGGGATTGAGCAGTTATTAAAGACTCTCGGTAAAAAATGTAAGTGTGATCTCTATATCGTTTCTCACAGTAAGAAAGATAATATCGTATTTCATTTAGAAAAAAATGGAATTGAGAAATATTTTAAGGGAATTTTTGGAACTGATGAAATTCCCGCGTTGAAACCACATCCTAATGCTCTTGAGCCCGCTATAAAAAATTATCCGATTAGCATTAATCGAAATCAATTTGTTATGATAGGAGACATGCCTTCTGACATCGAAGCAGGTCAAGAAGCAGAATTTAAAACGATAGGAGTTGCCAGTGGAATAAGCAATAAAGAGATTCTCGCGGGTCTTAACCCCGATTTATTAGTTGAGTCGATAAATGAATTACATGGATTAATCACTCAAGATAATACCGTTTCTAAACCAAAATCTCACAATTCATTAAAAATTAAATCATAAGGGGATGGGAAAGTAAAAAGGATTTTCCATGAACTTCTTATGTTTTAAAGATAATTAATTTCTCTTTAGTTTAATTTCATAAAAATATAATAAAAAGAAAAAAAATAATATTTAACGAGTTACTTTTCTATTCTTTATCATTCTCCTTAATTGACTTTGAATCTTTAAGCGATCTAAATTTTGGTGCATTTTTGGTTTTACAATTCGAGCTTCTTCGGGAAATTTTGAATTAAGTTCGTCAATCACAGTTATTAACTCTTCATCATTTAAATATTGTAAATATCCTCGAGCAATAAGATATTCAACCACATTTGGTACCCCACTTGTAAGCCTGAGGGCGATTTCTTCTTTAAAAACCTTTTTTGCTAAAGGATCTCCTAGTATAGTCAACCTTCTTAAGAGAGGAAATGCTAGATTTCTATGTAATAATCTTGTATCATAATCATTTTCAGCCCATGCTTGTAAATTTGAACAATGTCCCCAAAATTCCATTTCAGGAGTCAATATTCTACGATTTTGAACTCCTAATGACTTATCTAATTTAATCTCTGCCTCATCAATTGAATCAATAGAATCGTTTAAGATTTTGTCTTCTACGGGAATGTTAAAAAGTAAATACATGCACTGTAGGAACCTGATATTTCTTAGATATATATAAGTTTTATTATATTCAAACCTAAGTGTTATATAGTCATTAATTTTAAATTGTTTTAATGATTTCGTTTTAATCTTATGCACTTTAAACGTGTTGCTAATCCCTAGGATTTGAATTATTGGATTTTCATTCAAGAATATAACATCTAATGAAACTAATTTGTTTATCGATTCTGGTAGAGTTTTAATGTTATTCCATCCTAAATATAGAAAATTGAGTGAAGTTAATTCCGTGATTTCATCTGGTAACAAAGAGATATCATTGTCTCCTAAATCAATTCTTGTTAAATTTTCCAAATTTTTAATTGATTTGGGAATTACCTTAATATTATTCGTTCCAAGATATAATTCTCTTAGTTTGGATAGTTTGCATATCATCTCTGGAATTTTATTAAGTTTATTTCTAAATAAATTTAAATTTATAAGGGATTTTAATTTTTTAAAACTTTTCGGAAGTGAATTTAAATCGTTATCGGCAAGTTTCAAATTTTTTAAATTAAATAATTTGCCAAATGTATCTGGAAGTTTAGTTAAGTTGTTTTTATTTAATAATAATTCTTCAAGAGAGTAGAGATCCCCAAATGATTCACATAACTTAAATATGTTATTTTTACTCAAATCTAAATATTTAAGGAATTTTAATTTTCCAAATGAATCTGGGAGAGATTGAATATTATTATTTTCAAGAGATAAAAAGCTCAATAATTTAAGATTCCCGATGTTCTCAGGTAGTGATTTCAATTGATTATTTGATAGTATTAATTTTCTAAGATGCTTAAATGTTAAAATATATTCTGGAAAAACTTCCAAATTGCAATAACTTAAATCTAACTCTTTAATTTTACGCTTGTCAAGATAGTTATATAATATCAAGAATTCCTTTTCATGAAAGTACTTGCTAATCATTTTTTTCTTTAAATATATTATATTTTCGCTTGAAACCATTGTCAATTTTTTTCTAATTTCATTTCTCATAAATATTGTTAAATTAGGATTTCCCGATTCAATCAATTTTTCCAATAGTGGAAAGGCCAATTCTACTTTAAGGATGTCAAAATTATAACCAGTTTTAATCCACTCATGAATTAATTTACACTGATAATGGAACTCTTGCTCTCTCTCTTTTATGAATCTGGTTTTTGATAATGTTTTTAGAGTAACGATTTTAATATTATTTACATGAGCACTAATCTTATTGCCTTTCAATCTTATCTTAATTAATTGGTTAATTTCATGCTCCATAATTAGAATACAACCCTTTATTTTTTTATTTTGGATCTTTTAAACCCTTACTACCCACAAATACATATAAAATTGAGCCTTATAAATTTAAGCATAAAGAGATGAATAAAATGGAAAAACCTAAAGAAAAAATAATCCGGAAGCCATTTTAAACTGCATTCGGAAAAAAAAGATTGGCATAATATCACGTTGATGTCAATATCTTCTTTCTTTTTATTAAATATTCTGGACACAGACGAAAAAAAGCAACTTTGCTACAAGAATCCTTTTTTGGAAGGGAGCACGAAGTCAATAATGGACACTTTCCTCCCATTAAATTATTCAATTCCATATCATTGGACATGATAATATAATACAAGCCTCTCTTTATAAATAAAAAAGAAATCCAAACATATAAGAATAAATTATCAATATTTCAATAATTTTTAAGAAAAAAAGGGGAGGGATAGTTAAAGACAGTCCAGGTCATTGACCAAGAATCCAAAAAAAAAATATCCAACCAAATAAATATAAACACTTGGGGTATTTAATTTGGACTTCTTGTTCGGGTAGCCCAGTGACATGCAGATAACCAGCTTTTTACTCTCTGCTATACCGAGGAATTTTTTTATCTCCTGTGCGTACTCGGTCACCGAGGCCTGCAGGCAGCTCCCCACGCCAAGCGAGTGGGCCGCCAGAATCAGGTTCTGGGCAAACAGTCCTATGTCGAAGATCGACCACTCTCCCAGCGACCCATCAATGAAAAGGAAGACAGCGCACGGCGCGCCGTAAAACTCATAGTTCATCAGCCGCAATTTTTCTCTCCCCTCTTCATCATCCCTCGCCACCCCGAGCGTGCTGAGCCTACGAGCGCCATGTTCCCGGGAGCGCTCCTCCAACGCCGGCGGCCGGCCCTTCGGCATAGGCAGGTCGCGACTGGTCGGCGCCTTTGCCTTCGCCAGTTCCAGCAGTTTATGACCCAGTTCCTCCTTCTTTTTACCACTAACCACGACAACCTCCCAGGGCTGGGTGTTGGTATAGGAAGGGGTGTTGCTCACCGCCTGCAATACCTTTTGCATCACATCTCTGGGAATGAGTTTGGGCTTGAATGCGCGAATACTCTGCCTTGTCTTTATACCTTTCAGGATTTCCATCGGTGATACCTCCATTTAAATGATTTAAAGTATGCGGTCATTAAAAGGTTGGCGATGCCCAGCCTTCTTTCAGAAGATCTGAGATTATTGACTGACATAGATCGGCCTTAAGTGTTAAGAACTTACTTCAGAATAGATTGAACTTAGCGAAAAAAAGAGCTATATGTCAAGCCAAAAAGACATCGAGATATTAAGAAGGTTTTAGGCCAGTATTGCAGATAACGATTACCAAATCTTGCATCATGATCCAAATCTACCACCCAACGTCTTCATGAAATTATCCTGATTTTCCCAAAATCCTCGAATGGTAATTCTAGGTTCTCTCCAGGGGGAATTTGGGGTCAAACGTTCAACATTCAATTAAGCGTAAGGAGGGCCCATCCATGAGTTGCGGCCTGCTAAGGCCGTCTAGTCTTTCAGATGGAAAACCTTCCGACGTAGCCCTTA
>JBHLME010000062.1:0-24976 GCA_048938445.1 Promethearchaeota archaeon
GTAGTTATCTAATTTAATTGAATTATCCATACACCATTTGTATGCAAATAAAGCAATTAAAAATAAATTTGCAAAGAAACAAAAAAAATAAAATAAAAAAACTATTCCTGTAAAAATTATGAGCACAGGTATAGTTAATAAAATTGCAATGATAATAGTAATGACTCCCATATTATCAATTGGTTTGAAAATTGAAAAGATCATTAATACAAAAATAAAACCAGCAAATATCCCACTAAAAACTAGTACAAAACTCTTAAAAAAATCATTAGGAAATAATGTAATGCTTAATATAACTAAAAACCACGATAAAATGAATAGAAGTAATATAATGGTTAATAATGGCTTTTTAAATAATTGTTTCAATCCTGAAATAAATCTCATTTTATTCCTTTCCAGTTTTGTATTTAAAAATGTAATATATTCCTATAATTATAGTAAAGATTATAAAAAAACAAATAAGCGAAAACGCTTGAATAAAGATTTGTCTTGCTAGCTGTTCTAATGTCAATCTAAGTTGTATTTCTTGTGTTATTTTATTAATTTGTACAATTAATTTCATAATTATAACAAATAATCCGATTGAATCAATATTAGTAATTTTCAACTTTTCTTGGATATAGTCTATTCTTTCGTAAATAGAACCTATAATATATAAAAATAATAAAAAATCAATAATAAAAGATAAGACATCATAAACTTGATAATCTCGATAAAACCAACCAAACCATACATCAAATACTATATAGACTATGTATAAAAAGGTTAGAAAATAAAACATTGATATGTAGGCAGCAAATTTCTTAGTAAAAATTAATTTAATAATAGTTATACTAATTAAGAATATACTAATCCAGAACAAAATGATACTTGACCAGTAAAAAATAGTCCAAAATAAAATAATAAATTTATCTATATCGACTTTAGTTATTTGGTCAATAAACCTTAAAAGGAATCTGACTGACAAAATACTAATGATAATTGTCAAAAGAAAAAATAAAATAAATTCTAAAGGGCGTGTTATTTTTGACGCCTTTTTCTTATTTAAATAGTCATCTGTTTTAATTGATGAATCTATGCAGAATTTTAAGGCAAAAAAAGCTGTTATAAACTGATTAATAAAAATAAATACTGTAGAAATAAAAGGTATTATATCAAAATAGAAAAAAATAAGTATCACTGGAATAGCAATTATTATAGAACTAATTATTGTGATTACTTTCATATCCTCTATAGGAATGAAGAATGAAAAAATTAATAGAACAATTGTATATATAGTAAATGAAGTCATCAATAAAATTACAATTAAACTATAAATAAAGTTGGTTTTGACAATTGAATAGTTAATAAAGAACAAAATCATTAAAATGATAAAAATTATAAAAATAACTACAAATATTTTTTTTTTAAATAAATCCTTTAGACCTTCAATAAATCTCATATATATCTTTAGATAAAAGTAATTAAAAAAATTAAGATATAATGTTATTTAACTGATTTGTTTTTTTGAAATTGTTTCCATTTATTTGTAAGATTCTATAAACTCTTGAATAGTTTTAAAGTATAGGTCTCGTTTATATGAAGAAATATTATTATGACCTGCTCCTTCAATTAATACGATTTTTTTTTCAACATTTTCTTGAATGGCATTATAAATTAAATTAGCTTCCTCATGAGGAATAATATTATCTGCTGTTCCATGAATAATGAGAATTGGCTTTAAGATTTTTTGCATTCTAATATCATTGGAAAATTCTTTTACAGATTCAGGGGTAATTTTAGAACTGCTTACACCAAATAGCTTGGTCATTATATTATAAATACTTCCGAATCCACTTTCAAATATTATTCCATTTACTCTTTCAGGATTATGGGCTCCAATTTCTGAAGCGCAAACGCTTCCAAGTGATCGACCTTTTATAAATATAGAACTATTTAATCCATAATTATCAGCCCACTCCAAAAAGCTTTCGAAGATAGGCATAGCATCACTGATCAAACAAGTATAATATGGCTCTCCGGAACTAAATCCATAACCTCGATAATCGATCACCGCCAAATTTGCGCCCATTTCAAAATAAAAGTTCGCAAAATTAATATATTCTAGAGCAATTTCACCATTACCATGAAATAATAAGATAGTGGGTAAATTTTTGCTTTTTAAGAATAAAAAACCCCCAATCTTAATATCAGGATTAATTTGAAATTTTAATATTTCAATTTCAGGTATTTTTCTTGGATAAAAAACTACATTAGATACAAGAGGATTGTCAATGAACACAAATTATCACTTCATTAATGATTATTTTAAACCTTTCAATGGTCAAAATAAGAAAAAAAATCATTTTTTAATTATGACAAATATCATACAGTTCTTTGTAAATGCTACTAAGTCTCGAAATAACTGAATAATCATTTACATTTAATGCATTAGTTATATATGCTTGAAGACCCGTTGGAATTTTTATCCATTGTAAGAAACCCTCAATTTCAGCTTTAAGACCTGGATCGACTTGGGGAATTTGGACCGTATAACTCATTGTAGGATTATTATTTGTGGAAGAATTTCTAGGAACTTCCATTTTAGGTTCAAAAGAAGCCTCAAAAGAGCTATCTTGTATCATTGCAGCAGCTCTTGCAACAGAAGGATATGCATAATGGTACCAACCCTTTGCTTTAGGTTTTACATGAGCTAATACATAAATATTTTTATCTGGAGTCGTCGCTCCAATGAGATGTCCTTTTTTATGACGGTTTGTAGCAACTAATCTATCTGGTGTTTGTTGAAGTAAGGAATATTTAATTCCATTAACAGTAACAGAAGCACCACGACCACTTCGCCATGAAGCAATTAGGGTCTTTAAATCGCTACTAATATTAAATTCTTTAGTATAAAATAAGCTTTTACCATTGTAATTAAAAATTATAACTTGATCGGCATCTGGATAATGCTTTTGAAGTTTTTGCACTATAGATTTATATTTTGTCATATTAAAAAAATTATAGTGTTTATATTATTATATGATACAGTTAACCTTAATTCACTTAATGTATCTATTTCATTATAAATGTATATACTTAAAAAAATAAAATATTTATAAAAATAATCTAAAAATTACCATATCAATTGTATAATGTTCACGATTTCGTTTATTCTTCAGTTTTAAAATCATTTATAACCTCAATTTCCTTCTTGGAATTAATTACAATTGCGGTAATTTTTACTGGAGCATCTTCATCATCAATATCTTGCTCGGGGTCAAACATTAGAAAATAAAACTTTTTTTCCTCAGATTCATAACCAACTTCCATTTCACCACAATCTTCTGGTAAAATTGATATTAAATCATCGTCAGCATTAGATAAAACGATTGAATAAATACTATCTTCAATTATCCTCTGTTTTTTTCTAATTTCTTTAATTGTATCAAAGTCAAAATCCCCAAATGAGGATGCTACTTTATTATTTAGGTCATTCCATTCTATAAATAAATCTTCAATTTTTTTATCTTTACTCATATAGTTCAAAATCTCATCAATGAATTTAAACTTTTTATTATAACCCAAATAATTCGAAGAACTCACCAAAGAATTATTCTTAAATTTGAATATAATCAAATATTATATAATTAAATTAGATTGAATAGAGATAGTTCAATGGATATAAAGCTAATAAAACCTAAACATGTAGGCACTATTAGTATTGAACAATGCATATACATGCGTAAAAGTGTAAGAGCTTTTACAGATAATAGAATTGAAATCGAAAAAATTTCACAAATATTATGGGCTGCTCAAGGTAAATCGAAACATCGAAGAACTGTACCTTCCGCAGGTGGAACTTATCCTTTAGAAATATTTATAATTCTTAAAAATCAAGGGTTATATCACTATAATTTCTTGAAAAATCTTTTAATACTTAAAATCCAAGGAGATCTAAATGAGAAACTAGCTCAAGCATCTTTAAATCAAATGTTTATTAGAGATGCGCCTTTAAATTTAATTATATGTGTCGATTATTCTAGAACTACAAATCGATATGGAAAAAGGGGTAAAAGGTACGTGTTAATTGAAGTTGGCCATTGTGCTCAAAATATTCATTTACAATGCATAGCTATGGGTTTAGAATCAGTCCCTATTGGAGCATTTAAAGACGAACAAGTTAAATTATTATTAAACCTTCCACACAACCTTGATCCTATTTATATAATCCCAATTGGATATAAAAAATAAGACTTGAGAAAAAAGTGAATGATATAGGAGAAAATTTTAAGAGAGTTAAAGAATCTATTGATTTTGATGAAATAAATGATTTTTTAATAGAACTAATAAATAAACCTGATATTAATAACCTCAAATACTTAGATTATTTCTTAGAAAATTACCAATCAGATATCCTTGACAAAATCATGATAAATATCATTTATTTAATAGGTCAAATTGGATGCATTGAAAATATAGATGCAAAATATCAGGAATTTTTATTAGAGGAATATTTCAAATCAGATAGATGGATAAGAAATGAAATATTAAAATCACTTGATTTGATTTCTAATAAAAATTATTTATCTAAAGAATTAACTCAAATTCTTGAATATTCTTTATTAGATGATTACAATCCAATTAAAATCAGTTCTCTTTCACTCTTACTTAAATTTGATTCATTGTCAAACAGCATTAGCAAGAATTTATTAAAATTATCAAATTTTTTAGATTCTAATTTGATTGATATTTATACGAAAGTACTTAGAAAATTTTTTATTAATGAAGATCAAATTTTTCAATTATTAAATAAAGATGAGACTTACAAGACTTTAAATAAAAATTCTATAAGGACCTTACTAATTACTTTTTTTAAATCCATACTTGATTTGGAGAGTTTTAGAGATTTAATCTCGAATGCGAAATGGGAAATAAAGTATAAAGAAAATTTCTTGAAAGAAATTTATACATTTGAAAAAATTTTGATGAAAAAAATATATTAAACATAAAAATTATTCAAGATTTCATTTAAGTCTTCATCAGAGTAAATTATCAAATTAAAGATTTTTATTAAGTTTTTTATAATCTCTCTAGGATTACCTTTCGTTGCCATGTAAATATTACTCAAAATTTTTTCATTTAATGGGAACAATTCTTTTGGATTATCCTCTAAGAATTCCAAAAAATGTATTTTTTCTAAGTAAGACTTCATATTTTTTCTGTAAAACTGAAATAAATCATATTCATTAAAATTATTGATAGTTATTGGTTCAATAAAGCTTGATAATAAATCTGGATTTTTTTCTTGTATGATTTTTTTAATATCATCTAAACTTTCTTCTGATTTGAGAGTGATGATGACTTTAAGACCATTTATATGTAGCAATTTTAAAATTTTATCGAGAATTTTTTGAGCTTTTATTTTTTCAGGGGGACTTTCATCGTTTCCATAGAGCCAACTTGAGGAATAAATATTATTTTCATCAGATTCAACCTCATCATCAAAACTTTTCATTAATCCTATTAATCGTTCAAAATCATCGATATATAAAACACTACCTAATTTTGAATTTTCAATTATTATTTTAAGTAAAGTAAATGCATATTGATTTTTTTTTAAATCATTGCTTAAATTCAAGCGAGATAAATTTTTATAATCCATCAATTCTCCAAGTAACCAGTTTTCTGCTTCGATTTTCTTGTATGGATCCAATTGGTGTGTGACAATCACACTTATAACCTCTTTTAATACATCATTATTTTCAAAATTATTATTAAGGTTGGAATATCCATGTTCCTTGACTTTTTCAATATCTGCAACATGGAAAAAACCAAATTTTTTTTCTTGCGCGCCCCATTTATTACAAAGTTCATTCGTTATACTCCTCAGAACCTTAACACCCATTTCTTCCAAAAACTCTGAATAAATGTTATAATAGAATTTTCTATATACATTTTCTAAAGAAATATATACGGTATTATAATAATAGAGCTTTTTCTTGATACTCCAAAATAGATGAGTCTTTCCGACTCCAACACTAGCAATTATTGGTAAAATAAAATTTTGTTTATGGTTTTCAGTCAGTTTAACAATTGATTGTAAAGTATCCTTTCTAGAACTAACTACTCCTACTTTTTCCTCTATTTCTCCTGTAGAAACAAAATTTTTAAAAGGATTTAGTCCAATTTTTAGGTAGTTTAATAATTTTATTTTTTTATTTTCATATAGCAGCATTGGTATTCAAAAATAATTTATTTTATTGATTCACTTAATTCTTCAATACCTAATATAATAACATATTCTAAAACCTTGTCTTGAACATTAACAAGTGGCTCATATGACACGGATAATTCTTCATTTTTTCCCCGTCCAATAATCAAGCAATCGTAAAAAACAGGATTCCCTCTTTCATCAATAACAACACGATCAGCAATACATATTCCATTAAGAATTGCAGCAACAGGATTTTTTAAGATTTCTCCCTTAAAAAAATCCAAGTGGTTGATAATATAAGGATGATGGTTCAAATATAATCCTGCTGTATGAAGTAAATTTATCGTAAATGGGAACGCTTCGGAGAATTGTCCTTCATCATATTGAGTCATTATATCATCAGAGATGCGAATAATATATTCAAAATCATTTAGATTGAATATCTTACTTTTTATTTTTTTTGAAAAAGCTGTCATTTTTTGGCCATTTAGATTAAATCCTGTAATCATTGCATCCTTAAAGCTTACATTGTCATCTTTTATTGAAATATTGTCGGAAAAAATAATTTTATTAGGGCGACTATCGAGAATTGAAATAATTGAACCACTAAAATCTTCCTTGATTACAATATTGTTTAATTTGTCATATAATACAATATCTTTATCTAGTAGCATGTCTATAAATTATGATATTCTGTGGATAATTTAATGTTTACCATCTTCATGTATATTACATTAAATTCATAAATAAAAATGCGATCTAAAAATAAAATCTATATCAAGTAATTCTGGATTAGAATCATTGTTATATTAAGTTCTTTTTAGTATTTTTTTCAATTAAAATTAGATTTAAAAGTTATTTGACCAATGTTTATATATCATTACTTGCATACTTTATTTAACCTATATCAAGAAGAGTTCTATATAGTTATGGGACAATCCAAATTCTCAAGTACTTTATTAAACCTTTCTAAAAGCGATTTATTAAAGAGAGCTGAGGAGTTCATTTTTTCAACTGGAATAAATGATGGTGCTTCTAAATTATGTAAAGCAAACATGAAATATGGTCTAGCACAATTTCATCTCATTCAAGAAAAATATGGATTTGAACCAAAAGCAATGTTTATTAGCTCTCCAGATGAGACTATTTCTAGAAATTTAATACGTTGGGAATCAGGATTAGGATATGGAGGAAGGATTAGTTGGGGAAATGGTAATCAAAAAATCATATTTCTTAATACTAAACCTAATCAATGTGGAATATTAGCTGGTGGATTAGAAGAACCTCCAGACCCATATGATCTTATAAAAAAAATAGATGAGATAAAGAATATCGAACTTTATTATGATCAGATTAAACTCAAATGGGATTATGGGATAAGTAATCACTTTATTAACTGTTTTAAAACATATAATCTCTCAGATATCGACCTTCCACCTTATTTATTCTTCATTCATGGAAGTGCTCCTGAACTTCGTGATGACACTTATGGTATTGGTTTCTATTTTGATAAATCAAAAACTCTGAAGGAACGTGCAATTGAAGAAGAAACTATATTTGGCAAACAATATATTTTGTTAGATGACGACGCAACCGAATTTCTTAACTATACTGATAGAGCTCTTGAATTTTCAATGGTTAAGCGAGAAATGATCGCAGAACACTTATTTGGTAAAAATATCGAAGTAATATGTAATCAACCCCACCAATTTTTAAAGGATTACAACAATATGTATTTGGGCTCCAATTGCACTGATATCTCATCAGATAAAATAAAAAATAATATATTCCCAATAACTCTAAGGGCAGATCTTTCAGCTTATTTATTTAAAGGGAAAAAAAATTTATCTGAAATAACGATCAAAAACTTAAGATTCTTGGAAAGAGCAAATAAATTAAATCTATTAGATACATTATTAAATGCAGATATCTTACCCCACGGGGGGGGATATAAATTTCCAGATATAAAAGATATTCATCAAATCTTAGAGTACAAATATCAAAAATATTTTTCTTGCTCAATGATGTTAGATACTACTCGATATAAAATAATCAGAGATCCGAGTCAAATAGAATACGAATATAGAGGGAGAGAAGTTGTATTGAAAACCCTTCAATTAGATTTGGGAGAAAATCTTGCTAGATTAAATCCTATTTTTTCATTAAAGCTATAATTATTTTACTTTAGATCCTGGTTTTATATCCTTTTCGGGAGTAAGAAATGCAACATTTTCACCGTCATCAGCGGCTAATAGCATTCCTTGACTAAAAATACCTTTGAGTTTTCTTGGCTCTAAATTTGTTAAGATAATTATTTTCTTACCTAATAAATCATCATTACTATAGAAATCTGCCAAGCCAGCAACTAAAGTTCTTGTTTCAGTTCCAATATTTACTTTTAGTTTTAATAATTTATCTGCTTTGGGTACTTTTTCAACACTCTCAATCACTCCTACTCTAATATCAAGTTTGCTAAAGTCTTCATAAGAGATAAAATTCTTTTTTTCTTCCATTGAATCTTCCTTGTTTTTTAATTTATTAAGTTTTTCTTGAAGTTCTTTAACATCCAATTTTTGAAAAAGTGGTTTTGGTTTATTTATTTTATGATTATCTTTTATGGAATTTTCATCAAAATCATACCAATTTAATTCATTCAAATTTTTTTTAATATTTAAAAATTCTAAAACTCTAGTAGAAGTATCAGGAATAAAAGGAGCTAATAATATTAATATTGCATTAACTGTTTGAATACAAATATTAAATACATGTCCTGCTCCTTTTTTATTTTCTTTTATCAAATGCCATGGGGCTTTTTCATTTAGATAAATATTTCCTTCTTTTGCAAAATTTACAATTGCTTTTAAAGCCTTTTTTAGTTTAAATTGATCAATCAATTTACCTACAACATCAGCGATGGTGTTTATTTTTTTAATAAATGTTTTATCTATAACATCTAATTCTCCTTTTGGAGGGACAAGGCCACCAAATTGTTTATTTATAAAGGTTAATGTACGATGAATAAAATTACCAATGTTATCATTTAATATTTTAATATTATTTTCAAATTCCGTCCAAAGAAAGGATGTATCAGATTTTTCAGGTCTATTGATAATTAGACTGAATCTCCAATAATCTACTGGTGCAAGTTCCAATGCCTCATCAATCCAAATGCCTACACCCCGAGATTTCGAAAATTTCGCATTTTCATACATTAAGAATTCAGTTGAAGAAACATTATATGGTAGCACTAATTCTTTTGGATTATGTTTATCGTCATTATATGCAAGTAGTAATCCTGGGAAAACAATCAGATGAAAAATAATATTATCTTTCCCAATAAAATAAACGGTTTTGGTTTTAGGATCCTTCCAAAAATAGTCAAATTTTTCAGGTTTATTAATGATTTTCTCAGCCCATTCTTTGACAGCAGAGATATATCCTAAGACGGCCTCAAACCACACATAAATCGTTTTATTTTCAGCACCTTGAAATTTAGCAGGAATACCCCATTTAAGATCCCTGGTTATTGCTCTCTCAGGTAAACCCTCTGCAATGCTATTTAGGCATACTGTTCTTGCATTTGGAGGGATAATCTTATTATCTTCTATAAATTTTGCTAATCTATCCTGTAATTTAGGAAAGTTCATGTACCAATGTTTAGTTTTTTTTATTTCAGGAGAATTATTACATATAACACAATAAGGATTTTTTAATTCCAAAGGTGTTAATAATTTTTGACATTGATCGCATTGATCTCCTCGAGCTTTTTCATCTCCACAATAGGGGCATACTCCCTCGACAAATCTATCGGGTAAAAATAAGTTATCTTGGTTACAATAGAGAGATTCTATCTCTTTTTCAAAAACATAACCATTCTTTTGAACATCGTGGTAAAAATCTTGAACAAATTTCTGATGAGTTGGATTGTGCGTATGAGTATAATTATCATAAGAAATATTCCATTTTTCAAACAAATCCTTGATAATCTTATGATTTTCCATTGCTAATTCTTCTGCATCCATATTTTTTTGCTTAGCAGCAACGGCTACAGGAGTGCCATGGACATCTGAACCGGATACAAACACAACATCATTTCCCTTCAATCTCTGATATCTTGCGAAAATATCTGCAGATAAAACACTCCCAATCATGTTCCCTAAATGTGGTTTTGCGTAAGTGAGCGATTTGCTTTACCTAAATCGCATTCACATAAGGCCATGCGGAAGTTACAATCCATTTATTTTTTGACAAATTAAGAATTCTTCACCAGAAAATATTTTATTTAATAATAAAAAGTGTTCTTTGATTAAATATTTTAGATTAAATATGGATTAACGATTATTAATAAAAACTAAGAAATGAATTAATGAGTTTTATATAGACTATTTATCTATTTGTAATTTGAGAACCACAATATCTACATGCCTTAATATCTATAATAATTTTATTTAAACAAGTTTCGTGATAATAAGCTTTACATTTACTACATTGAAAAACATTAGTCTCATTTGAAAAAATATTCCTACAATAAGAACAAGAAGCATCAATTTTCCCGATTTCATCTTCAGGAATCGATATCATTTCAGTTGTTTTTTCATTTTCAATAATTTTTATTCTTTTAGTGCTTATTTTATCATCATCAAATAATGCAATTACAGATTTAGGTACTTTTAATAGGAAGAAACAAAAGGGACATCTGAATATGTTCTCTTTTAATTCTGATTTTTTCGCCCATTGTGCAGCACAAGAAATATGCATTGTGCGATCACATGAAGGACAACTTCTCCCTTCCGTAAAAAAATCAGCTCCTGTTAAAGGTGCTTTAATTGAATGACAAATTGCACATTTTTGTTTTTCAATTATTTTTCCACTCATTAACATTTGTATTTCCGCTAATGAGGGCCTTCTAAGTGATAAAGCAATTTCACTAATTAATGGTGTTTTATCCTCTTTTATTTGAGCATAAAATTCATTTGATTCTTTAATTGTCTTCTTAGATGCAAACGATTTTCCAGAATTTATAATAGCTTTTACATTATTAAAATATCCAAATTCTCCATCAGTTAATTGAGCGATTAGTTTTAATGAACTTTTTTCTTCATTCAGAGTCTTACCAAATTGACATGTATCAATAAAAATTCCTAATCCTTTAGCTATATTAACAATTTTTTTTAACTGTTCATTGAATTCAATAGATTTTAAGTCGCAGATGACAAAAATTCTAAAAATCTTTCCTCCAACTTTTCGCATCTCTTCAACTAGAATTTGAATTGCAAAAGATATTCCTTCATGTAATATTGCTTTACCAGATACATCTATTCTTTCTAACGAATTCATTAATTGTTCCTCATCAAATGAAAATGGAATAATCTTTTTAGGAGATTTACCAATTGTTAAAATGGAGATCCGGTCTTTAGGATCTATAGAAAATTTAGTTTGAATAAAAAGTTTGATGATTTCAAAAGCGACATCAAGTCGTCGCGGCTCAAAATCATTTCTCATCATTGAACGAGATGTATCAAGAATTACTACCGTGTCTTCTATACGCTCAGTTGATCCCATAAAACTTTCAGATGATATATATTATTATTAGAATTTTTGATATATATAATAAAAAAAGAATTTAATATAAGTATCTTTTTAGGAGAACTATTCCTCTGATAAATTCTAGATTGTATTTGAAGAAATATAATAATCTAATTTATTATTATACTCAAAATTAGAATAATATTAAAAATTGTATTTAATCATTATTCATTAAAAATCTATAAGCAAAAAGTGTAAAAACCTTAATTGAATTGATAAAATCTTTAACTGAGATATATTCATTTGTAGTATGTGCTATCGTTCCATTTCCAGGACCAAATAATATTGTTTGAAGGCAATAATTAGAATTACGTAAAAAATGAGCATCAGAAGAAGCAGGAAATAATAGATATATTGGTTTTTCTTTATAAATTTCTTCAATAGTCGAGGAAAGTTTCTCAAGGACCAGAGAATCTTGCCAATCCTTCCAAAATGATGCTTCTGAAACCTTTATAACTTCAAAATAGACAAAAACATCGCGAGGGTTACCGATAGGTGAGTCTCGGACATCATAACCTAATTTTATAATTAGGTTCTTAAAAGCATTTATAGTAATCTCTGGAGTTTGATTAGGTAAAAGTCGAAAATCAATGGTTGCAGAACATTGATTGGGTATGACGTTATCCTTAATTCCACCTTCAATCATGTTTAAACTTTGAGTGAATTTTGAAATTGATTGAATTATGGGTTTAATATTGGGATTTTCTGTTAAATAATTTTGATAACTTTCATTATCAGGAAAAGATGATGCAATATTATTTTCTAATTCTTCTTGAGTCATCGAGGGTTTGATATCTTTTATATTGAGCATTTCTTCTTCAATATTATCTAAATTCTGTATTATTTCACTCATCATTGTGATAGCATTTTTACCTAAAAAAGGTGCAGAAGAATGACTTGAAATTCCATTAGTAATAACTTTTAATACAAGTCTACCTTTTTCTCCAAGAATTATTGTTTTGGGAAGATTGATTATTCCAGAGGGCTCTCCAACAATTGAAAAATCAACTTTTATGGATCTTTTCTTAAAAATATTATCAAGACACCATTGCGTACCTAATTTACCTCCTGTTTCTTCATCAGCAACAGCATTTAAAATTAAATTATTTTGTGTTTCAACTTTTAATTGTTTTAATATTTTTAAAGCGATAGTCATAGCAGCTAATCCACCTTTCATATCAGTTGATCCTCTACCAAAAATTTTAAGATTCGTGCTATGTGCTGATAAAGGAGGATGTTTCCACTCAGAATCTGTTCCTGGTGGGACAACATCCATGTGCGCGTTGTATAGAAGATTTTTACCATTTAAGTTATCATTTAAACAGGCAAATAAATTAGCTCGGTTAGTCTCAAAGGGGAAAATTTCACTTTTTATATTTGATTCTTCTAAAAATGATTTAATTTTTATCGCGATATCTTTTTCATTTCCAGGGGGATTGAATGAATCAATCTGAATAAGAGTTTTTAAAAATTTAATGAAATCTTGTTTCTTCTCATTAATAGTCTTAAGAATTAATTCTTCAATCATCGAGATGAATAGTATTTATATTCTTATGATATTATGCAATATAAAGCTTTTAATTAAATTCTTTTGCAAGTTTTTTTTTAGCAAATTTTAAAATTATATACATGTTTTACTAATAATAATTTATATACTTGAAAAGAAGCATGCTATATCAAAAGAATAAAAACTCAACAAAAATTTTTGTAATATGTGTATTTGTTAGTTTAATTGTCTCTTCAAATATATTGTTAATTAGTTCTCTTAGTCCTATTAAAGGAAAAGGTGACAATAGTTTATATGAAGATAGTATAAATTTAGATACTTCCGCACTTTTTGATTTATCTGACTATTTTATCACGGGAACGGGCAATTCTTTAGAAACAAGAACATATGCAGAAAATCTCTCCTACTCCAATAATAATCTTGGATATTTTAATATAGCCGCGCCTACAACACCAATGCGCTTATCTTATGGTGAATTCAATTTTACCTTTCAAAATAATTATACAACGGAATATGTCTTGGAAGAAGATAATGCTTTATATCCAAGCGAACATTTTGATAACTATAAAGCCAATTTTCAAGATTCTGATTTCACAATAAATGATGGTACAATAGAAACTGGGACGGCAGATGAAATAAAAGATAATAACCAAGATTCATATATGAGGTTTATATCTTCAGGAACTTCATTAGATTTTACTATAAAAAATGATTTTACGGGTGCCGCATACAGAAGAGTTGCGTTCGATCGGAGTAATATTTTGGGATTAATAGTGAATTATACTTATAGCATCAATCAAACTGTTAGTTTAACTCTTCATATGAAAAATGCCTCTGATGATAGTTGGAATATTATCTTAGATAGTTTTAGTTTAAATGCTAGCACTGGAATCGATTCTTTTAATGAAATTTTCATTAATACTAATTTAAATTTCATTAATTCGACTGATATAAGCGAGATAAGGTTTGATTTTACTAGTAGTTCAGATCCTTTCAAGCTTGAATTAAGAGAATTTTCTTTAAATTCAACGATGGGTTTTGAATTACCAATATCTTCCCAAGAATACGTAGCTCTTGAATTTGATTTAAGAGGTGAAAGCACTCAAGTAAATGGATTCTATGCTTGGATCAGAACACTTAATTTAACTGATGCAATTGGAAAAACTTTAAACATCTCTCTATATGAAGCAAGTGGAACCATAGTAAGAAGTGACGGCAGTCTATTAAGTTCAACTATAAAACCAAATAATAGCATGTTAATTGATACAAAATTATTTTCATACCAAGGTGATGATATTACTTATTTTGATTTTAATATTGGAAACACCTATAATCTTACATTTAACAATTACTTCATCGTTATCAAATCTGACGCATCAGAAGGAACTTATTCATTAGTAACTATCCCTGGAGCTCCTTATGGAGATGAAGATAAAATAGATCATCAATTAAAAAGAACTATTGATGATGGCTCTACCTGGAATCGTGCTCAAATTACTCAAGGATCTTACACGACTCCATGGATAGATGCAAGCTCATTTAAATTAAATGTTACGAGAGGGTATATACCTTCTGATTTTAACGATACTTTACAAATGGAAAATATTTACATTAATGATAAAGCCATGAGTTTTTATCCTTTTAGTGGAAATGCCAATGAATATGGAAATGCCGAATGGGGTAAGGGGGCGTGTAATGATACATTTTTACCTCACATAGACGACGTAGCAAGTAATTTTCAATTAGATTTAACTTGGAATAGTAATATCACTAATGGGTTTGAATTTAATGTAACATATCATGTAGTGGCTTATGCTGTAGGAAGTACAACTACCACCTATGAAGTCAAGTATGATGGTATTCCAAAATGGTCATTGAATTTTACATTGAATACAAATATTGCTAACTGGAATTATACGGAATTTTGGTATGTATATCCGAATGATATGGATGCTCATAATTTGAAAGATCCTAATTATAATGAGATTTTAATGAATTCTACTAGTAATGAACTTCCAAATCCAGAGAATATAATTTATGATATAGTCATTGTAGACTCCAATGTCAATGGAGAATATTCATTAAACCTTACCAGTACGAATTATTTATCAACTTCCCAACAAGTTCATAGTTATATCAATTACAATAGCACTCTTTGGGAAACTAAAGGTTTCATGTATGGGGATAATATTTCTATTAGTCTTGATGTAAAAGATCATAATAATCAAGCACCTACTAGTGGTGATGCTAATGTATCGCTTTTTATAGATGGTACTTATGATACATCTCTTACCAGCGATATAGGGAATGTTTCTGAGGATAATAAATATCTAATTTATTATTTTGGTAATCAATCAATACTTGATGTTGATAGTAGCGTTCTATTTAATAAGTATTACTACTTAGGATACTTTTGGACTAATGGTACTGCTATTGGATGCAAAAAATCCCAAATTTTCATCGATAATTATGTTCTTGATTATTCTAAATTTGAATATGATGAAGATGTCAAAGGTAATCTATTATATATTAAACATCTTAACAAAAATTATAAATATTGGGAAGATTATAACCTATTGGTTGCAACTGTAAATCAAACTACATCGAAACCATCTTATCCTATTTCAAAAATAAATTTAAATAGACAATATTCTTACACTAATCCTTTAATACCTGTTCAATTAGATTTAGTCCTTAATTCTTTTAAACAAAGTGAGGATATTTTAAATCCTGATGAGACCATTGACTTTAAAGTTGAATTAGAAAATTTAGAGTTATCATATAATTTAAAACTGAGAATTAAGGTTCAGCTTGTTTCCCTTGTTAATGAAGAATGGATAATTGCGGAAGGATATTCAACAACGCAAATCTTAGATTCAAGTAATAGTGGAACTGGAGATCATAAAAAAGAATTTGATGTCACCCTTACCGTTCCATCTTATGAAAGCATGAATCAAGAATGGTATGGTAAAAATGCTCCAATAAGGAAAGGAGGGGCTAAAACTATAGTGACTATTTATTATGTTGATCAAGATGAGATTTTTGGAGTATATGAAAGCGATGATTATTCCATCTTAATTGACGATAATGAAAACAATTTTGAAGGTTATATAATAGGTTTAACACATAGAGTTTCTAGTACGACTGATCCACTAGTAAATATTTCTAGAAATGACTGTCTTTATAATCAAACGGGCTATAATACAACCATTATAGTGAATTATTATACGAAATATTATGCAAGTATATATGATGATTACATTGCTAACTTTTCTTTAAAAATGCATAGTTTATTTGATAATATAGCAACAATTCCAAGTGATATTGATGATGTTGATGAATTTAATTTAACTTCAGTTTTAAAAACCGAATTTGGTGAAATCTTATCCGGAAAAACAGTAACATGTCAATACCAAAATGAAACAGGTGGTTGGACTAATTTAGACAACCCTATAGATACAACTGATCAAAATGGAAAAACCGAATTTGAGATAATTTTAAAAGATTTAGTGAATATTTCTGAAAGTTTTAAAATCAGATTAATGTGGAGCGGTAATGAAACTATCAATGGTACAATACAAGAAGAGCTAATCATAAGGAACCCTTCAACAGCATCATTAACTATCTTATTAGGGTCATTACCAACTGTATATAAGCGTATTCTAAATCAAGTTATTATTAGGTTTTCTAATACAGGTAACAAGGTATTATCAATTTTTAAGGATAATATTACTATTTCCATTAAGGAATTCGGAAATGATATAAGTATTGACATTTTTTATAAAAGTGCTTTACAGAATCTTGCACCTGGGGAAGCAGTAGATATCACAATTCAATTTTTTCTTCCATCTATAGATTCAGAAACAATTTATCTTAATATTACAATCAATACAGAAGACATAACTCAAAAAACTACTATAATTAGTCTTACAGCTATAAATCCAACCTATCTATCAAATATTTCTTTGATTATAATTTTATTAGCAATTGCAGGAATTTTCCTTTTATGGTTAGGTGCGGTTCTCTATTCAAGGCGAGTAAAATATAATATAAGACAATCCTTAAAAGAACCAGTTAAAAAGGAACGACCAAGAAGAGGTAGATATGTAAAACCATCAGAATTAAAACCTATAACAAAGATTAAGGAACTTGAACAACCTAAACTTGAAAAAGAACCTAAAGTAGTAGAAAAAATTGTAGAAGAAGAAAAGCCAACTACAGATTTAGATTCTCTTTTAGCTGAAACAGGGATCGATACAACAGTTAAAAAACCACAATATTCTCGTTCTGCTTTAAAAAAATGGAACCTTGATAAATTACGGGATTATTGTAAAAAGAATGGTATTAAATTCAGTTCTAAAACTACAAAATCTGAACTAATAGATAAAATTTTAAGTAAAAATAAAAAATAAAAAAAGAAATGCTATTTGGCAATATTCATTAGATTTCGTTTAAGAAGTCCTAATGACGAACGACCATCAGATCCCGCCAAAGCAATTAATATAATATCTGATGAACTGACGATTACGGTGAAACCCCCCTCTAATTCAATCGTAGTGTCTTTCAATGCTCCTTTATCGACCTTATTACCAAGGGTATTTGCATCTTTGATAATGCTCGCACAGGCTTTTGCTATAGTTCCATGATCCATTTCTGTTAATGTTTGACCTACTAATACACTCCCATTAGTATCCGCGGCAATCAATCCTTCACATTCAGGTACAATATCCATCAATTCTGCTAATTTCTTTTCTATAACAGCTTTATCCATTGGCATACTTCTCTTTTTTATTTAATTAAATAGAATAGATTAAATAAACGTTCTTAAATTAATGAAGAAATTATCGTATATAATTATATATCATATAAAATAAGGTAATTATAAAAACATTTGCGTCTCTATATGAATTATTCATGTGGTTTATTTATAAAAATTCGAGCACTAAATTTTTAAAGTTTAAATTTATTTATATTATATTCTAAGTAGATTAATACATGTATTTTTTGATAAATTAATGTGAAAAGAAAATGATCGATATAAATGAAGTTAAAGCAATAATAAGGAGATTTGAAGAAAAGGAGGGTGTACGGGGAGTTATTATATGTGATTCTAGTGGCTTACCAATTAAATCAAATTTAGATATCAATATTACTGAAGAAGTAAGTGCTTATATTACCTCTCTTATAGGAAAATCAAAACAAGTATGTGATGCTCTAAACGAAGGATCCTTAAAATTCGTTAGACTTGAAACAAGTAGGGGAGAGGTAATGATTGCTTTAGAAGAAAACTTAATATTAATAATTCTAAAGTAACTTAATTTTCTTGATTTATGATATAGTGTTTTGTTCTATTCTATAAGTAAATAGATATTAACTTTTTTTAGATATTTAATTAATAATAAATTAATTTTGATTATTAATATAAGAGTTAAGGATTAACCAATAAAGTAAGATTTAAAATGTGATGTAATGGTTATAAAAAATAGTTTTTAAACATATTAAATTTCCTTTCTTCTCCTATAGTAGTAGTTCCCATATGTCCTGAAAGAATAAGAAAGTTGTCTGTTAAATCTGGGTTATACATTATTTTATTTTTAATACTTGAAAATAGTTGTAATTGATCTCCACCAGGAAAGTCTGTTCTTCCAATACTTCTCCTGAATATTAAGTCACCTGTGAAAATTATCCCATCAATATGATTATCATCAACATTTTTGACATCTTTAGTATAAAGACTAATACTTCCTGGTGTATGCCCCGGTGTTTCCAAAATATTTAAATTTATATCATCTAAGATGATTGTATCACCTTCTTCGAGCCATTTATCCGCCTCTTTATCTATTCCATAATGCATTGAATCCTTTTTTGAATACATCAATGGTGTATTAAAATGTTTGATAATCCTTCCTGCTTTCATAGAATGATCAAAATGGCCATGAGTTAAAATAACACCAGTTACTTTTACATCATTTCCTAAATTTTCAACTACTTCTATAATTGTTTTAGGATCTGCTCCAGGATCAATAATTACTATTTTTTTGTCTGACCCAAAAATATAACAATTAGTACCCAGATGTCCTACAACAAGTTTTTTTAGTATCAATTTTTACGCATCCAAAAAAAAGTAGATAATAATACGAAAAATGAAAAGTTATATAATTTATTTATTTTCATTATGGTTGTTGATTAATTCATTTAATTCTACCAATTTATTATATATTGTTAAACCTTTTTCGGTTAACTTTATATATTTCTTGTTTTCATTTTGTTCAATTTGAATTAATCCTTTTTTAATTAAGTCGTCTTTAACTCGAAAATAAGAATTATAATAACTAAACTTATTTAATTCATTATAAAATGTATGTTTTTCAACTCTATAATTCTTAAACGATGTTAACACTTTATAAGTGTCTCTAAACCCCTTTTTTTTTAGAAATTGTACTAAGTCTTCGATTACTAACATTATAACCCCTAATTCTAAGGTATAACTAAAATTTGACTAAATAGTAATTAAATAAAAGTGTAAAGATTAAAAAAGTTTTTGGAATTCAGATATGTTCTGCTTATATATATATATTGTATTATGATATCTATCAAGTGCTGTATCTGCACCTATATTTAAAATATCTTAAATTTTAATATCTTATTTCAATTAATTATTTATGAAGAATAACAAGAACATTTTAAAAAAAATGTTCGAGATTGGGAATGGCAATGTCCCAATCGTTTTATCTTGCCCTCATGGAGGTTTTAAAAAACCTAAATTAATTCCTGACATAAAAAAAGGAGTTAAATTATCAGATAGATATACATTATATTTGGCTAGAAGAATTATTCATGATTTAAACATTAAAAATATCAAGTTATACTATATTTTTAGTAAGGCTCACAGAAGTAAAGTTGATCTTAATCGTCCTCCTGGAACCTCAGCTGCATTTGATCAATCATCTGAGTATGCAAGAGAAATTCATTATTTGTTTCATGATAAAATAAAGAATCTTGCAAAAAAATGCATCAAATTATATAACAAATGTTTATTTATTGATTTTCATGGTTTTACTAAACCACACCAAGAATATCAAGATATCATATTTGGTAATATTTTTTCTAATACTTTATCAATTAAACTTAAAAATCATACATCTGAAGATCCTCAATTTTGGGGGGTGAAAGAATTTAAAACACAATTTCTAAATCATTTTACTATCGATGATGGACTTGGTGTAAATGATATTAATATTGGATATTCAGGAGGGTATATCACTCATCAATTTTATAGAAAGGAGAATATTAATGCAATACAAATAGAAATAGCAGATAATATTCGTAAGAGTATTGAAATCTCAAACCTTTTTGTAGATGACTTCATAAAAGCAATATTAAATTGCTTGGAAAATATTAATTATTAATAAAAAGAATTTTTTATATATTTCTTGAATGATGTAACCGTGAAAATGGATATAGCGCTTATTCAAATGGAAATAGAAGACGGAAATAAAGAAAAAAACATTAATAATGCTTTAGAAATTCTAAAATTTTTAGAAAATTCCATTAATAAACCTGACGTTGTTTGTTTTCCCGAACTATTTACTTCTGGTTATGATTTAAGAAATGTTAAGAAACTCGCTGAAAAGATACCTGGACCAACAATTGAAAAAATATCTGAAATTTCTAAAAATAATTTCATTGTTTTGGGAACTATCTTAGAAAAAAAAGATGATCGATATTACAACACGGCCTTTATATTGAGTAAAAACGGACAAATTATCGGAAAATATTCAAAAATTCATTTATTTTCTCCAATGTTAGAAAAGGAGTTCTTAACACCTGGAAATGAAATAAATATCTTCACTTTAACAGAATTTAATAATTTAAAAATAGGAATTACAATTTGCTATGACTTAAGGTTTCCAGAATTATTCAGAATTCTGACATTAAAAGGCGCTCAAATAATCTTCGTTCCTTCCGAATTTCCAAGTCCTAAGAGTAAAACGTGGTTAACATTAATAAAGGCTCGAGCGATTGAAAATCAGGTTTATATTATTGGAACAAATCGGGTTGGTAAAGGAAATTCAGATACATTTTTTGGTAATTCTATTGTCACAAATGGTGAATATTCAGAAATTTTAGGTAACCAACAAGAAATTAAGATATATAATATAGATCTAGAATCATTGGATAAAATAAGACAAAAACTACCCCTATTAAAAGATCGCCGGAGTGATTTGTATTAGAATTGGAGGAATTATTGATATATCCACTAAG
This sequence comes from Promethearchaeota archaeon, assembly GCA_048938445.1. Lineage (GTDB taxonomy): Archaea > Asgardarchaeota > Lokiarchaeia > Sigyniarchaeales > SOKP01 > FT1-020. The sequence continues at coordinate 21,555 of JBHLME010000062.1, forward strand.
GATATCCCAGGAAAAGCTTCAATGGTAATTTTTACAGTCGGATGTAATTTTAAATGTGAATTCTGTCATAATAAATACCTGCTCTTTAATAGCGTAGGAAAAGATATTTTAATTAAAGATCTGATCAAAAATATTGAATCGAATCAACTTGTGGGAAGCGTGAGTATAACTGGGGGAGAACCTACATTACAAGAGGACTTAATTGGTTTATGTAAGGAAATTTCAAAATTGGATAAATTCATCAGCGTGGATACGAATGGTTCCAATCCAGAAATAATAAAAAACCTAATTCCATACGTTAATAGGATCGCATTAGATTTCAAGACAAATCCTTTAGACAATAAAAGATATGAAGAAATTTCACGAGTCAAATTAGGTTCTACCAAAGTTCTTGAAAGTTTTACTATATTAAATAAGAGTGAAAAAATACAATTCGAAATTAGAACTACCTACGTGGAAAACTTAATGATACCAAGAGATATTCATGAAATCATTTGTTTCTTAAAGGAACAAAAATTTAAAGGAACTTATGTTCTACAGCAATATCAATTTTCTGAGGGCGTTGGAGATGAATTAAAAGATAAATTTGAAAAACCTCTTCATTCTACTTTACTTGAAATATTGAAACCATATAAAGATCAAGATTTGGGTTTCAAAGTATATTTGAGAAGTGATGTAGTAGGTTATAAACCTATTGAAGAATTATATAAAAATTAAGGGATTTAAAAGTTATTCTTTATCTTTTAATTCAAGGTATTTTAACATTATTTTTAGACCGTTTTCCATAGCACAGCGAACATTTCTCTCATTCCAATTTGAACCTATATCATCATTAGGTTTTCTTTTTTCATTAATCAAGTTAAGAGCATCTCTATCGGTGTGATAATATGTAAGATAATCTTCCCAAATGATTCCCTCTAAAGAAGATGCTTTCAATCCACCTTTTACTAATCCAGCAGCATCGGTTCCACCGGCCATACTTGGCATTTCAACTAACTTATAAGGGATTTCTAATTCTTCACAACACTTTACAAGTAAATTGTATACTTCGGGACTAAGGTCAGTTCGCGTAGTATTTTCCCTAGTAAATATTTTCTGGAATCGAGATTCGGTGAGAGATTCACCGTTGACCGCGGTGGTGTCAATTTGATTGTATTCTTTAGCATGTAGATTACAGAATGCTAAAGATCCTCTCAATCCTATTTCTTCACATCCAAACAATACGAGTTTTACTTCTGTTTTTTTGGGTAATAATTCTGGATAATTATCTTTCCAATCCTTTAAAATCTTTCCAATACAGACAACGGGAGCCACTGCAGAAAGATTATCTATTACTCCGGGAGTCGCTTTTCTTGAAGCAAAAAAAACAAGAGCAACAATATTAATAATACTTTTTATCAACAACCAAATCACGATTTTCATTAAATTTTGGTTAATAAAAATAAATTGCCAAAGAACAATATCAATTAATAAAGAATATATAGTTGTGCTCAAAATCGAAACATAACCATTTAAACTCATATTCTTAAGTGCTCCAAAAAGTACTTTTTTACTATTTTTAAATCCTAAGAAAACAACTGTTAATATTATAGGAATAAGGATAATTATCCATATTAATAGATTTAAAATAACAAATACAAAGATTTCTGGTATAAAAATAAATACTATTTGAAACAAGTAGATAATTATATAGGAAATTAATAAAACGACGCCCATAGCATAAAAATATGCATAACCCTGTTTCGTATAATGTATCAGGTTAAATCTAAAAGCACTATCTATATGCCCGGAAAAAATGATTCTTTTTTTTATTTCACCTTTAGGTTTTATTGTTCCTACTACATTTTGAGACGTTCCTTGCTTGTATGGCAAGAATTTAGGAGTCCATTCTTCATAACAAAAAAATTGTTTGTAAAATATGAACAGACCAAATATTCCAATTAATAAGCAAATAATAGATCCCATAAACAAAAATATTTGATAAGGAAATATTTGATCTATTAAAAAAAATCCTACAAATATTCCTATTGATATTAAAATCAAGGAAACATCTAATCGGATCCATCCTAAAAATGCTCTTGGATATGTTTTAAATTTTTCGAGCTCAACGGTATCACAATATTTACTTAACTCATCATGCATTAATTCTGAAGCTTTTCTCTCCGCATTACTACAAGGTGCACGAGGTCCACACTTGTTAATAATCTCTGAAATGACATTATACATGTAATCCGAATTCTCATCTGAATCAATAATGTATTTATTTGACATAATAGAAATTTAACTTATTAAATTATAAAAATAATTTGAAATGGGAATTAGACTAAAAAGTCAATCTATTTATTTTAACTTCTCTTTTCTTTTTTTTAAAATTATGTAGTAAATCAATATTCCTAAAAGTGCCCAAAATAAGAATGACATTACCCAACCCATGACTAGATTGAGACTAAGGGCTCCAAAGACAAATGAAAAACAAGCAGCATATTCTAAAATGATATAAGGTACATGGGTTTTTGTATTTGATCTAAAATCATATTTTAAAATATAGTCAAGAATTAATTCCACAATTAAATATGAGAGAATCAATAAAATAAAAATTATAAATCTTATATCTTTTTGAATTAAGATATAGTTTATTAGAACAAGGACGAGAGGAAAAATTAAAGCTGTGAGAATGATTCCAATTATTTTAACAAGCTTCATTTTTTCTTTTATTACAAGAAGGAATACGATTATGATTGTAATAAAAAAAATAAAACCGGAAATTATAAAACTCCAATCGAATATTACCATTTTTTGTAAACCTTTATTTAATGAAATTTTAAATTGCTTATTTAGTATGAAAATTAATTATGTATAAAACCATATACGTAAAAATATTATCTGCGCAATATCTCTGTGACATCTTAATATATTAAAAAAACCGTGAAATAAGGGATCAATTCTTTTTTAGGCACTATTTAGGTATAAAAGAATTTAATCTTATTTTATTATTAATTTTTTTTATGTTATATCTTTGAGTTCCTTAGAGGAAATTAAAAAAATAGTATTAATCCTTTGAATCGGCAGTCATTATCAAAAGAGATTGATTTTTAGATAATTCTTTAAGTAATTCTTGAATAAGTGCATCACTATCATTAAGTCCTGCCCTCTCAAGTCTTTCTCTTAAAAATTTTTGAATAAGGTTTTTAACTTCGCGAATATCATGCATTTCTGGATCTTTTTTCATATCTCTGAGGGCTAGTCTAATCATTCCAGAACAGGGCATTCTTTTTAATCCCGTTTTTTCAGCTAAAATAATTCCAAAAAAATTTACGACATCCAAGACTTATTTTCCCTCAAAAGTTTTCATTATTTCTTCATCAGATAGTTCAATCTCTTCATCACCATAAGTATAATTGCGATTTAACCAGTTTTTAAAC
>JBHLME010000063.1:0-24666 GCA_048938445.1 Promethearchaeota archaeon
TAAATAGGATTTGATAGCCCTCAGATCTTAGATTTTATAGTTATTGATTCATAAACTATTTAATTTTAACTAGAAAAAACAAGTGATTTTTTATATTTAGTTTTAATAAACTTAGAAAGGAAATTAAATTTTAAAATGATAATTAATAATTTTGAAAAGACTATAAGTATCAAAATTGTTTATTTTGGACCCGCTCTATCAGGGAAAACTACTTCTTTAAAATTTTTATTTGAACATTTTAATAAGACTCCAGTCTTAAGTATTGAAAATACTTTAAAGAGAACATTATTCTTTGATTATGGAACCATTTCATTTCAAAATAATCATTGGAAATTAAAGATTCATATTTATAGTACTACTGGTCAAGATTTTTATAAAATAACTCGCCCAATCGTTTTAAATTCTCTTGATGGAATTTTATTTATTGCAGATTCTTATAAAAAAGCCTATCAACGCAATATTCAATCATGGAATGAATTGCATTATTATTTTCAAGATATAATAAAGAAACTTCCTATTGTGTTTTGCTTTAACAAGCAAGATCTTCCCAACAAATTCAAATCAATGGATCTTCTAAATGAAATCGGGTTAAATAATTATGAAAATATCGCAATCGATCACACAATAGCAATCATCGGAGAAGGAATTATACGCTCATTTGAAAAAACAATTAAGCTAATTTTTCAAGATTTAGTAAATAGTAAATTGTTACTTAACAATCAAACATATTTCTCATGATTCAAACCAGATTTGGTATGATTTATTTATAAAGGAAAAATCGATTTCACAAATCCGTAGGGGTAAGCTACTATTTAAACAGATATGGTCATTTTAAGAAAAAGAATTATCTTTTTATAGATAATATTTAAGAAATTAGAAAATTACAAAAAAAAATTGAGATTATATGTCAAATAGCTATTTATTAGAAAATATATCTGATCAAAGAATTTTGCTACCTCCTACCCAATATAAATTATTACGTCTCCTAAAAAATAAAGGTCCAATGACACGTAGTGAATTAGTAAAGGAATTACAAACAGCACCTACTACAATTTATGATAATCTTGTTAAGTTACAAAAAATAAAACAAATTCAAAAATTCACTCAAAATGATGGTAGTATAGGCCGTCCTTTAGTATATTGGAAGCTGACAATCTAATTATTTATTAATCTCTTTTTTTTATTATAAAATGTAATTGAATTTGATTTCTTCAAGTTTAGCATTAGCTATATTATTTAAATTGTATCAATTAGATGATTCTAAAACTTAAACAATTTATTTTTTCTTCTAAATTTAATTCCACAATCTCGACAGGTTTTTTGTTTTTTACTGTAAATAACTTTACAGTTGGGGCATTCTTTATTAATAGTCAATAAATGTTTAAAAGTCTTCAAGTCTTTAGCAGCATAAAGATCATCAGACCATTTCAAAAAATATTCATCATCATAATGGTTTTCTTTAATTTTTTCATAATTAATGATATCAATCAATACTTTCTTCTCATATGTCTTATTACATTCTAAACATTTTACCTTGGCACCGGTATCTTCAATGTTTATACTTCCACATACAAGACAAGATTCAATTTTGTAGTTTATAAGGTTTTGGGCTTTCATTATTTTATAATCCTTTAAATATATTGATAGTAATTGTAGAAGTATCCTTAAAAACCAATCAACTTTTTCTATTTAAATCTATTAAATTCAATAGTTTTAATTTATTTGAGATAAATATGTTTAAATAAAAAATGTAGATTATATTAATGATAAATTGTTTTTTATTAGATAATTTTTAATTTTTAATGTCAATAAACATCGGTTTTAATACTTTAACATAATGATCCCGAATTGAATATTCCGCTATTTTTGTCCCTTGGGAAATCATCCTTTGAGTTAATATTATTTTCTGATCATATTCCTTAGCAATAAGTCTATCAGCTAAATATATAACAGCTCCCATTAAAATAAATGGATTTCTTCCACCTCTCTTCCAGGTTGATAATTTGCTCAAGATTTCGCGACATTTTTTTGTAAGAATTACCTTATATTCATCAATAGTCCAAGATATTTGCTTTTTTTTCATTCTCTCAGGTAAGTCGTTATGATTAGTTGTTTCATTTATTAATCTATTTAAATATGCTTCACTTTTATGAGGTGTTGACCTAGAACTAATATGATGTTTGTATGTTAATCCATCACGTAAGATAAGTCTAGCACTAACTCTATGACCAAAACTTTGAAAAGCTTTAGCAATTTCATTGATCGTTATGGGAGCATTATGATTTTCTTTTCGAGCTGCATAAAAAATACAAAACGCAATTAAGGAAATGTTGTTGATTATCTTTTTTTCATTTTTTAAAATTTTCCTATAGAAATATGCAGCATTATTGCGAATAATCGTAGTTAGATTGAGGTATTGAGAAATTGAGTTTAGGATGTTAAAAATACGATATTCTGTTTCATGATCTTTTATTCGTAAGAAGTATGCATAGTTTTTTTTTAACCTTTTAAATAATCTTTGCTTATTAGGATCTAGAAGCTTTCCAGACGTATCTTTTAAATATTTAGATCCGTCAAAATCTATATATGATCCTAAACCTCCGACATGATCAGTTCTATCTCCTAAAGCAACGTATTGTTTACTTAAATTTCCTTTTTCATTTATATTATTGACTTTATAAGATGAATCACTAAGAATTTCTTCAACGACTAAACCACAAGTTGAACATATACATTCATAACTATTTTCTATAAGGTGACCATTACATTCAGGACAAGCATTTTTTCGAATCATTTTTAATTCACTAATTAAAATAAAACCCCGTTTTAATTATGTATATGACCATAGTACCGTTTTATTTAATTTTTTTAGAAGATTAATTCATTAAAGAGAAGTAGCTTTACATTAGAATGAAATAATCTTTCTTACAGTAAGAGGGAGGGAGTAAAATAAAAGTAAAATTGAATTTTACAAGAAAGCTTCATTTATCATCTAGAATGATATCAAAAGTTTCATCAATTTTTGATAACTCATCTACATGTTCCCAATAGAATTTAATATTTTTTAGTTCTACTGTCTCAGATTTTTGTTGTATATCAGTAATTGTACTAATCGTAATATCCAAAAGATCATGAATTGCTTGTTTTATTTCATCTTGCCTATCTGAAAGTGGAAGGTTTGGAAAAGAATCAAGCACTGCATGATATATCTCATCAATATCTCCATTATTTTCAAATTCATCCTTAAGTTCGCTCTTGCAATAATCCCGCTCCTCTTTCAATGTAAAAACAGCAGTATCACCTGCCATCCAACCGCAGTTTGTAGAAACAATTTCTAAAATTTTATCGTTGAAAATTTCTGTATTTATTAAAAATTGTTTTAAATCTATTTCGAATACACTATCATTAATTTTTTGTGCTTTTTTTAACATTTTTTTCATATTTTATATTTACCTAAAAATATTAAAACTCCTTCTTTTGGATTACTATAGCCAATAATTAAATAATTTTTAAAAAAAAAAATTAATTATATGCAATCACATGATTTGCAAGAATTTCAAAAGCTTCTGTAACATTTTGTCCCGTTTTTGAAGATGTTTCGATAAAATTCAAAAAATTGTTTCTATCTATTGTTTTTGGAATGAGAACACTTTTTACTACCGAAATTTCGCTTAGATCAGCTTTTGTTGCTAAAAGGATGATAGGTAAATTTTTATTTTGGGTTCTTAATAATTTTACCCAATTATCAATAGCGACAAAACTGGCATAATTTGTTATATCAAATAGTAATAAAGCACCATGTGCTCCTTTTAAAGCGATATCTACAATGTATCGAAATCTATCTTGACCACCTAAATCCCATAATTGCATTTTACAGAGTAAATTGGATAATAATATTTCTTTATGAAAATGTTCAACACCGACAGTCATTTTTGATTTTTCTTCAAAGACTCCTTTAACAAAACGTTTTAGAAGTGTAGTTTTTCCTACGTTTGAGTTTCCTGCAATAATTATTTTCATAAATTTAGGTATTTGAGTTTGAGTCGTTAACATCTTTATCATTTTAATGATAATTATTTTTAAACTATATAGAGCAATTTTTACAAAATAATTGACTGAGTCTGCTGGTTTTCTAAGGTTTTTTTCTTTAAAAATACTCTTCATGTTTTTATTTTTTCTTTAAATATTTACGTAAGATATTGCATGTATAACTTTTCTAAGTGATAAATATTGAAAAAATTAAACAAAAATAAAAAAAAAATTCTTATAATTATTGTGATTAGTATTATCTTCACTATGTTTTCATTAGAATCTTGCTTAAATATACAAGAAATGACTTTTAATGAATCGATTATTGATGCTCCATTAATTCAGAATAGCAATGAACTGCTCATAAATAAAGTTTACAATTTTACTATAGGGAATAGTTTAAAAAGATTTGAAAACATACCTTTTAAAGAAGAATTTAATTATACCATTCAGTTTAAGATTTTAACGCCTCATAGTTGTAACATAACAATAACTATAATCGATCCCGAAAACAGTATATATGATGTATTTTATAAGGTTAATTTCAATCATGAAAATGGAAGCTCATTTTTACATTACGGAGCAGCTGCTACAGGACCACATACTATTATTTTTGATTTAGACATTGATTATAATTTAAATATGTATATCAAAATTGAGGAAACTGTTAAATGCTTTTATAACGTGTTTTTATCGCAAGAAATCGATAATATTAAGCAATATGGAATTGCGAAATTTGAGGATTCTACTTCATTAATAAAAAATTTAGTACTTGAAACGGATATATCATACAAGCTCTATTTTGCATTGGTATCACCAATAAGTAATAAATTAATAAATCAAGAAATAGACTATGATTTCTACTTAACTGATCTAGCTCAAGATATCTTATATGACATTAATTGGAAACATTTACTTCTTACAAATATAGGTGAAGTGTCAAATTTTTCCTTTGGAGTGGCAAACGGGGGCGTATACATGACGAATTTGACATTACAGTATGATTTAAATCCTGTAAATATTGCATTCGCAATTATATATGACTTTAATATTATTGAAGAGTCAGACGAAGATGATTCAATTTTAGAAGGATCTAGGTTAAGATTTTCAATACCTGCAGAACTTGTAATAGGAACGATGATAGGATTTGGATGTTTAATATTTATAGCTATTGGAATAATTCTTAACAAGCGACTGAGATAGATTTTCCTTTATTTTTTTTTTAGATTTTTTTTTATAAAAATTAATTTTTATTCTTTGATCTTTTTCCTTTAAATATAACGAGATGATGATAATTTAAAATTATTTTTTGGTGATAAGTAAGAGTTGACAGGTATGACATTATTACACTTGATTAGATTTATATCTTTTGAAGTGTATATTGAGAAAAATGAGTTTTCATATATTCTATCTGAAGATCTTCTTAATAAATTATCTAGATATTATAATCATCTCGGTATAAATTTAGAAGATTTTCAATTTAAGTGCCTTGAATTTGAAAGATATAGTGCTAAAGATTATATAGATGATGAAGTCTTATGTGAAAATTATTTATCCTTTTGTGCAAATTTTGAAGAAGCACCAGCTCCAGCATTTTTAATAGTAATATACTTTACTAATAATGTTAAAAAGGTTATTAAAGTCCAAAAGGATGTGATTATAATGAATCTTGATAATTTAATCACCTATATCGATTTTTTAGTTCTAACTGAAGCCACTGAATATATTAATTAATCGTATTTTTTTTTATTTTTAATTTAATAATCAATTTTAAAAATTGAAAAAAAAATCATGTTTAATGAGATTAAGATTTCATTGAAAATATTACTTCTATTTTCTTTAATCTCTTTTGCTTTAAATATTAGTTAGAGGATTAATTAGGGATTAATTATAAAGTGATAAATGACTAAAACGATGAGAATAATTCCAATAATAAAATTTAGCACTGTCAAGAATAAATAGATCACTTTAAAAATAAAAATGAAATCTAGATTATACTCAACTATGGCAACTCTTAATTTTTCCAAAAAAAAATAGAAAGGTAATAAGATAATCAAATAAAAAATTAATCCCATGAGAGATACAAATGAATTGGATGATAATATAACGTAAATAAAAATTACAATCATTACTGCAAATAAGAAACTAATGGGAATTAACAATAACTGAAATATATTCAATTCTTAGAAGCTCCTCTCCATTCATTCCAAAATTTATAAGCATCTTCATAAGATATAATTGAATAAAAGAATAATTCATGGAATAAATTTACTAAATCATCATTACTAATTTTATCAGAGGTCAGTAAATAATCAAATATTTCTTCATATAATCTGATAAAGCTCTCAAAGCTCTTTTGGTTAATATTTTCAAATTTTTTAAGTCTATTTATAGTTCTAGTTTCATATAAATTTTTCAATAATTTCCAATCTAAGACTGCAGGATCGAGTAAAAATATTTCTCGATTATGTTCTCCTACTTGAAAGTGTTTTAAATCAATCTCTGAAACAGACGCAATCCTTCGCTTGTTAAACTCTCTTTTCATGAGAACTAGTAAATCTAAATCATCTAATTGCGAATAATTAATCCCAAAAGTATGAATGAATCGATTTATCAGTGAGTCTATCGTATTTGAGTGAATCGTCTGAAATCCTCGCAATCCCGCAGCGAGACAATGAAATAAGGCTTGTGCTTCTTCTTTTGTGAGAATTTCACCCAAATAGATCACATCTGGAGTGCGATGCAATAAGGTCTTTATATGATTACTCTTCGTATATTGACTTCTATCTGAAGATTCTAATGAGTCAGCATGATACTTTAATTGGTGCTTGTTGAATATTAACTGTTCTAAAGACTCAGTGACATTTTCTACATATATTTTACGGAAATATTCTGGTAAAATTAAATCAAATGCATTTATTAATGTTGTTTTACCCGTGTCGGTTTCACCGGTTACGGTAATATTAATCCTTCTTACCATGCAAAAATAAAGAAAAGCAGCCATGAGGGGATTTAATGTCTTATTTTTCAGTAGATCTTGAATGGTTAAGATATTTTTGTTTAACTTTCTAATATCGAGAGAAAAACGGGCTACATTAATAGGTCTTACATCAATAGCAAATCTACAATAAAAATACTGGTTTTTAATTACATATTTAAGTACTGGATTTGAATAGTCTAGCCTCTGTTTACTATATAATCGTAGCAACGTTATGATTCGCTGGATTTCTCTATTTGATAAAGTAATGTCAGTTCGACAACGCCCATACTTTTGATGATCTAAATAAATTTTACTATCAGGAGAATCTAGAAAAATTTCCTCAATAAAATCATCAATTAAAAGAGGAAAAAGCTTTTCCAATTGAAGGTACTTAATTGTTATAAAGAGGATAATTTTATCTTTCTTTAAATTATCCATTTTGCGGTAATTAAGATCAATAATCCTTCGAACCTCATTCTTATACAAATCAATTAAGCTTTCAAGGGAAACGGTATCATCAAACCTAAGAACTTGGATTTTCTTTATAACATTCTCAGATAACTTATCATAATATGACTCATCTCCTTGTAATTGATGAGCTAGCAAAAATTTATATTTCTTTTCCGTTTTCCTTTTTATATCAGAAATATGAATTTGATATAATTCTCCAAGCTGATAGGTTTCTATAATATTATACTTCGGCTCTTTCTGTATCTTCTTATCTAATGAAAAATTAATTAAATCTGATGAATGGGTCTTGGTTATTAAATATTCATAATAATAACGAGAATCTTTAAATAATGAACTTTCATCCTGAAATTTATTATAATCTTGTATTAATATGCTTGAATTAAAAATATTTAATAATTTAATGAAAATTTTAAGAAGTTTTTCTTGACATATAATACATTCAGAATCATTAGGATGTTTTTTTTTACATTCTTTAAAAGCATCCTTAATTTTTAAATAAGCTTTAATTGGATCAAGGAGATCATTTTTATCAAGTAATAAAATTTCGTTGTAGTTCTTAAATAGTTTGCAACCAAAATCTTGAGTATATCTACATTTTTCTTTAAATAATAATAAGTTTTTTTGTAACTTTTTAATGCTTTCAAGTTTTTTAAAAAAATCACAAATCGAATTAGTTACATAAGAGCTAATTGATGAATCAAGAGCCTCAATATGTACATCATCAAATTTTTTTGCTAAATTATGCAATATATTATCGAAAACACATTGATAGCACGACTCATTCTTTAGAAATTTTTTTGAGAAATCAGGACAAATTCTGCACTCAATTGTTAATACTCTTCTCTTGCCCCCTTCGAGTACCTTTTTTGTTTGAATTATTCCTTTCTTACTATAATTATCAATCATTTTTTTAATAGTTCTATTGTTTTTTCTATTCAAAAGCAAGGAAATTATTTATCCAATATACTTTAAGCATCTTTGTCATTTTTAATATAATTTGATGTAAAAATTTCGATTTTTAGTGGATGCTTTAATTGATCTTGCTGATTGAATAAATGAAAGAATAATGAATTATAACTACTTGAATTTTGTTCTTCTTGTTCATTTTCCTCTTCCCAATCATTAACATAATCCCTATAGTCATTGATTTCTGTAAAGATAGGTATTGCCCAAAATAGAAATGAAGATAGAATAATTAGCCCTACTAATATTAATAATATTTTTTCAAGAGTTTCCATGTAATAAATTTTAAAATGAATAATATAAACCCTCATCTTTTTAAGATTTGGATTTTATACATTATTCATCAGATTGAATGCTTGGAAATATATTATCAATTATAAATACGAATCTCTCTCAACAGTACTCACGTTTACTTGACCCACGCCTTTCATATTATTAGATAATGCATTTTGTGCCATCATCATCATCATGACTTCTTTTATAAATTCATCTTCCTTTTTCTTGCCTATCTCATTATTTTTTATTTTTTCTTCAATATTTTCAAGTGCTTTCTTTTGAGCGTCAGTAAAACTATCAACGGATTTTTTTAGACTCTCTGAGAAATTTTTTAACCATTTTTCTTGCATTTTTGCAAGATCTTCAAGTTTTTCATCAATTTTATCATTTAGTTGTTGAATTTTATCGTTGGAAGCCTCCATTGGAGGAACATCAGGATCTCTATGATCTCTCTTAAATCTGTCTAACCAATTAGGTTCTTTTTTCATATCTGGATTAGGATCAATAAGCCACCTTTCAGATTCATTTTTTTTACCTGGCGGCCAAGATTTAGAGTTTTCTTTGATATTTTCTGAGTTTCCTTCAATAGAAATCTCAGTTTGTTTCTCTATTTGTCTAAATTTAATTTTACTATTTTCATTCTCTTTTAGCGTAATTTTTGCTTTTTCAAAATCAGTTGCTTTATTTTCATTCAATTTCTCTGCAACCGATTTTTTCCATATCTTTGATTTAGTCTCCTTTTTTCCTTTATTTTTATCAGGATTTTTTTTTGCTCCAGACTTAGGGCTTTTATTTTTTGGACTTTTTTTTTTTGAAGGATTCTTACTATTCTTAAATTGAACCATAAATTATGATCCCCTTTTTTTATAGTTATATCTTGTTAAATTTATTTAAAGTAAATGTTTATTGAAATGTCTATTGTTAAGGTATTATAATAGAACTACCACAAGATGGACAATTATTATTAGTATTTTTAATTAATTGTAAACACTTAGGACATTGGATCTTCAGAATATTAGTGGCATTGTCGATTTCAATCTTTTTAGGATAATAATCTGCTGTAATAAAATTAAAGAACTCTCCTGATACGCCCCGATCTAAAACACAGAATCGATCTGGAAGTCTTACAATGGTTTCAATATTCATTGGATTTTTAGTAAATCGTTCTACACTCGCAGAACTTTGTCTCATTAGGAATTTTAATGAAGGAAGTGCTATAGCCGATTCGTCTAAATTATCTGCTCGTTGATTTGCAATTAAAAATGAGATCCCACGATCACGAAATTCAGAAAACAAAATTTCAAAAATTTTAATGATTTGCTCACACGCTACATAATCATCGCTCTTATTTTTTCCTTGAGTTGGTAAACTTTTGAGTATCCGATGCGCTTCATCTATAACAATCATATATTTCAATCCATGAACACCTTTATCCGGAGTTAACGTTCTTATCGTTTGTAGAATTATGATAGATATTAATCGTTGCTCCCATTCATTACACTCAGTCAAGTCTATCTGGACTACTTTTCCATTCTTCCAATCTTCATACCATTGGCCTGTATCAACAAAAGGATCCAATGTTTCAATAAGAGTCTTACTTGAAAGCTGTGTATTTATTCTTGTATTTAATGCAGAAGTGATACGAGATCGGAACTTATCATCATAGTCATGTTCTTCTTCATAAAAATAATCTCGTACTAATTGTAACAGATTTACTATTGATCTTGGAGGTTCATTATTTTCAATAATATATTCCTCAAGGACACTTTTGCATGCATATACGGCTTCTTCCTCAAAACCTATTGCACCCATTATTGCCTTGCTAACTTGAACAATATGTTTTTCGAATTTAGCTCTATTTTGTAAAGCATGAAGATAAGGTAATTGAAAATTCTTCCCAAACTTGTAAAATCGCTCTGCTGAATAAATATTTTCTTCATGTTCTCTCTTAAAATTTATGATCAATATCCCCGTTTCAGGTTTTGTTCTTGATATGGAATTAATGAGATGTCCAATGAGAAAACTTTTTCCCGCACCAATTTGTCCTATGACGCAACCTCCTTGAACAAAATCATCAACTTTCACATGCATTAGATTTTCTCTCTTCCTTCCATATTCATCAATCCATTTACCAATTGGGAAATTAGAATTATTTTTTACATGAGAATCCCATTTAATTACTTGCTTTTTTAAACCTACAGGAACGTGAAATGGCATTTGTTTAGTAAAAGTAAAATCAAATGAGATAGGAGTTAAATATCTTCCACTATAAAGATTTCCTCTTAAAAAGTCTGCTCTTGCTCCACATAAAACCCTTCGTATCTTACCTATTTTTTTTTCATTTCTAATGGACACCAAAAGACTTCTGATCCTTCCATTTAATGCCTGTACTTCATGACTTTTTGAATGAAATTCATTTCCGGCAATACCATAACTAATATATATTTTTACTTTAAATAATTCATCTCTCCACATCTGAAGGTAAGTATTTTTCTCTGCGGCATCTTTATATTTTAATGCAATTATTTTAGCTCTTTGTTCTAGAATTTTCTTGGGAGGTGCTTTTTTCCACATAATTAAAAGCTTGATTTTATGTCTATCTTCTCCAAAAAGAGTAATTAGACGATTTATCAAATCAATACGATTACTATATGGTGCTTTAGGAAATTTAATTACCCACCATTTCTCTTTTTTGTAAAGATATTTATTATCTACCTTTATATGTTCTAACCTTCCATCAAGACCTTTATAGGTAGACTTTAGATTTGTTAATAACAGATTACCTTTTTCTATACCTTCTCTTTCTGTACGTGTTTTAATAAGAAAATAAAATTTAAATTTATCTTTATTGAGGACTATCTTAGCTAAACTAGTTTTTCTTTTTCTATAAAAATCTAATAACCAGGTTTGAAATCTCTTTTTTTTAGTTTCCTCTTCCCTACCAATTTGTGAAATAATCACTTTTGTCATAAAAAAATGTCCTTTTTTATTTACTTTCATATTTATTTCATGTCTTTTTAAAATCTGATTGATTTCTGTTCTCAAGCTATGATAAAAGTGAATAATTCTTGCTGTAATCGGTCTATAACCAAGACTTATGATAGGCCAAATAATTAGAATAGAACTTATTGCAAATATTACTTCATTCAAAAGATAATGAGAGAGATATAAAAACCATGCCCCAATAAATAAGAGGTACAATCGCTTCCTATATTCATTCATATTAATTGTAGAAATAATAGTAAGCAATGCAATGAACATAATAATTATCGTTCCAGGAACAAATGGTAAAAATAATCCAGACAGGAGTATATGGGAAAAAATAAGGATAATAGCTAAATATATGAAAAAAGTTTTTCCTTCTGACCTTTTATAAATTATATAATAATCCCAACTGAATAACATCAAAATTGAGGCCATTTCAAGTTCGAACATGATTATAAGTGTAAATTCTAAAAAAGAAAAGACGATTATTTCTATGAGAATAAAGAAAGTAATGAGGATGATGATAGATCCTAGATAAAATCCTATAATTTTTATGTATTCATATAACTCTTTTTTATAACAATAGAATGCTGTAAAAACCATGAATAATAGGATTGAAAAGAAAATTATGTACTGGAATATAAAAAATAGCATTATAATCGTGTTATTTTATTTATAATTGAAATGCAAACTATAAAAACAAAAACAATTTCAAAGAGATGATAAATGTTTGGTTTTCCTATGATCTTAAATATCTAGATTAGAATTATCTTCCAAGAAATAATAAAAGAAGTTTATTAATCTTGAACTCGATTTTAGCAAAAAAGAAAGAAAAATTTAAGCCTCTTTCTTATTATATCGAAGAACAATTTATTTTTTACGTTAGTCTTAGCCGAACTAAAAAGATAATTGGTATAAGTATGATAAAGTCTGACGATTTCTTGCAAACAATGGAAATATTAAATGGAAACTTGATGGAAATATGTTTAGAATCTTATTCAATACAAATTGAGATAGTAAATTCTAATTCACCTTTTTTTGTTCTAAGATTTTCAAGTGATAATAAAAAGGAGATTATTAAAGATTTTTTTAAAATTAACCATAATTTTAAAGAACACAAATTAACGTATAGGATGTTTGAGAAAACACAATTGGAATTTTATTATCTCTATTTTATATCTAATGGTGTGATTCCAATACCTTCAGATACTAAAGTTTCTATTTTTAAAAAAAAAATGAATATTTCTTTCCACGAAAACTCACTCTATTATATTTTCTATGAGATAATATCAAATTCACTAATTCAAAAAGAAGCAGCTTTTCAAGATTTAGTAAATTTATTGAAAGAAAGCAATTATCAAGGATACATGATCACATATGTAACTAATGATAATAGTGGAGAATTAAGATATTCATCCTATGTCGTGGAATTGAATAATGATCCTGCATATGAATTCGATTTATTAACAAAAGTGAATGAGTTTTTCAAGACAAAATTATTAGAAATTCCGAATATTAAGTTAGAAATTATGGCTAAATTCTTATGGCGTTTACCCATTTCGAATGTTAGCTATTTTGCTCGAGATTTAAATTTACTTTTTTCCTCAAGAAAGTCTTCTATAACTTCTAGTACCCAAGAACTATTATCTAATGTAGAAGAAAGGTTAAATCAAAATGAGATTCTATTCGAAAAATTAAATAGCAATTCAATTTTAATCAGCCAAAAGTATATTTTTACAGTCATAACGCATTTAAATCTTGATATTGTCATAGAATTTATAAAAAAATATGTTAAAACTTATGGTCTTTATATTTATTTCACACGTGAAGAACATTATTCACAAATAATGGCATTTAATCACATTACTGAAATAAAAAATTTAACTTTATTAACCAAGGAATCATATCATTCATTAGATATTTCTCAATTTAGATAAATGCATTTAGAGAAAGGAAATTCCATACATGAAACTCTGTATAAATGCAATGATAAATATGAATGATAAGATATAGAACATAATTGAGATTCTTTTATGACGCACGATCTTAAGAAAATAATAGCAGGTTATTATTATGCAAACAAATAAAACACAAAATATGATAATTACATCAGAAAAATCCATTAACTCGTACATGTGATTGATATTTTGCATCTCCTCTATATTTTCTAAATTTTTTACAATGGATATTACTAAAGGCAGCATTCCTCCAAGGGTGCCTAAGATTACAGGAAATAAGAATATGAAGATCTTAACAATAAATCTTTTTCCCCTTATGATTGTTTTGAATCTATCTTCAAGAGTTCTATGTCTTTCAATGATCTGAATAATGTCATTTATTTTTTCTGATGAATAATATGCACTATTTTCCAACATGCTATGAATTACATCTAAAATAATTTTATATCTTGGACTTGCTAAAGTTATTTTAAGTTGGTTAATTAAATCTTCAAACGTGTATTGTAGACTTATGAGAGAAGATATGTGAGTATTTAGTGTTTCATTCAATAATGGAAATTGAGATTTATTCTTTGTCCAAGCTTTTATAAAAGCAACTTCCGGAGAATATGAATTTTTCAAGTTTAAAGCCAATGATTCAAGAAATTGAAGAAACTCACTGAATTGTTGCTCTTTTGTACGTGAATATTCATCTAATACTCCTATTAGGACCGTATTCACTCTTACTAGTTTTTTAAACATCCAATACATGAAAACTAAAAGTAATGGAGTAATAAATAAAACAAAGAGAAGTTTAACTTGTTGAAATAAGATAAATGTACATAATATTAATGGAAAAAATAGGCCAATAAAAAATATTATACCTATTTTTGTATCTAAAGACTTAATTAATATGCGAAAATTCTTTTCTGCTGAGCTTTCATTATAATAGTCAATCTTGGTATTATATCCGAAATTTTTTATTAATAGTTCAGAAATATATATATTGAAATCCTTAGATGGAGTCACAAGTAATTCAAGTTCTTCTTCAGGAACGAATCCTAAATGAATTCTACCAAAAATATGTCTAAATAATTCAGAAATAGGTAATTTATAATCCATCATCAATTTGATAAAAGTCATGCATGTATCAGCTCTCTCATGTTGGATGGATTTCTTTAAAGAGAAATTAATTTTTATGAGGTAAGATAATGCATTAATTACTTTTTCTTCTTTTTTTACTGTTTTATATAATACCATATTAAAATAATAGGCAGAAATGATTGAAATGATTAAACCAAAAAGAATCGAGTAAAATACATTGAGAAAAATTTCTTCTAAATTTATAATTAGAAAAAAAATTAGAGTTGTCGGAAGAAAGAGAAAAAGAAAAACTATAAAAGAAGCTTTACAAATATCTTCTTCATTTACACCATATATAATCCGATAAACATATTTATATTCCTTTGTAATTTCTTTAAATCGAAGTAGAGGTAAATTATATTTTTGAAAATAATTACAAAAGGAGAGATATCCTTTTAGTTTTTTATCTTTTTCAAATTGTTGCACTTTTCATTTCTCCGGAATTTATTTTATCATAAACTTGATAATAATCATTAAAAGTATTTCTCAGAGATTAGGTATTAGATTATCAATGGATACTAAAAGATTATTAAAAAATCCTGGTATATTTGTTATTGACTTAAAATTTCTTATAAAATCCTCTTTAATCAAAATTAATTCTCTTTCATTATTATTTTTATGATTAGAATAAAAAGATAAATCCTGAATCTCATTTTTATCCATCTCAAGTCCTTCACCTTCAAGTCCAAATAAATCCAGAGCTTTATCTTTAACTTTTTCAAACTGAACGAGAGCAAACCAAAGAATAAGAGCAATTAAAAGCAAGGCTACTGCTAACATGAGGATATTATTGATGATTTCTCCTCCGCGTACCCCCTTTTTAAAATCCTTAAAATCTTGTTTAATTTTCTGTATAAATTGTTTTATATTTCTCATTAAACATAATTAAAAAAATATATTTTTAAAATAAACCAATTTTAATAATGCTTTCCTCCTTTCCTTCAGAAAATTATTATAGAAATTCCAAAATTCGTTATGTTTTTTTAGATAAGGGTAGATTATAATTTTGATGATAGAAAAGCTAATATTCTTAATATTTACATTTGCATCAATTTTTCTATATTATTTTTGGAATTCAGGATATTTAGCAAACAGGACAAAATTCTTATTATTTTTCTCATTTTTAGGTAGTCTTTTTTCCTATTTTATTTTATATGATTTTCTCATTACTATAAATGATTCAATACATATAATCATAGAAAAACTGTTTTCTTTCATCCTTTTAAGCATTTCTTCTATATTTTTAATAATTAGTATTACGATTCCATCTGATAATGCTAAAAAGAAGAATTCTACTGATAATAAACTAAGAAATAAATTAAATAATAATAAGAGTCATTTTAATAAAAAGAATTTTAATCAACTTATAGAAAAATCAAATGATTTAAAAAAAATTGATAACGATATTCAATCTAAAGAAAAAAGTTTACAAAATGAAAAAGAAAATTCTAATATTTCAAAAGGTTTTCA
Organism: Promethearchaeota archaeon; assembly: GCA_048938445.1. Taxonomy (GTDB): domain Archaea; phylum Asgardarchaeota; class Lokiarchaeia; order Sigyniarchaeales; family SOKP01; genus FT1-020. The sequence continues at coordinate 16,255 of JBHLME010000063.1, forward strand.
AGGATTTTTAGATCGTCTCTTTAAAGAACAAGCTAAATAATTTAAATATAAATTTTTTTTTAAAATATTCCTACAATAATAATTGTCTCTCCAGTGAGAATCCACATAAATTTTAGCATTAGAGGTAAACCAAAAAAAAAGGAAACTAATATGAATATTATAAAATAAATGTGTCCTTTCGTTTTATCGTTTAAAACAATTTTCTTGAAAAGTGCGTGATATAATCCTAATAAAGCAATTAAAAACGTTAACAGAGATATAAAGGATACTATTAAAAGCACAAATTGTTCTTTAAGCATTAATGATGTTAATTCTTGAACTGAATTGATTGAATTATGAGATGCCCCATAAATCCCTAAAGTGCTTATAATATCTAAGAAAAGAGAATTTGGGAGGAGATCAAAGCAAATTAAAAGTAGAAATTGAGTAATTTTAAATAATGAGAATACCGAAAACAATCCAAGAATATATACACCTAACTTTATCTTTAAATCTATATTTTTCATTCTAATTTTTAGATTTTCTTGTTTAAATTCGAACTTTTTAGAAGCACCGATTAAACGATTAGCTAATAAAAATAAAATCACGCATAATAAGATATTAGAGTTGGTAAATATAAAATATAAAAAGGTAACCAAATAATACATACCAATATAAATTTGGCGATCAAGAAATTCTGATGATAAAATCATTTCACATTTCTTTCTAGAAAAAAGTATATAAATTAATCGCTTCTGTAAGAAATATTAGCATTATCAACATAAAAACATAGGTAAAGAAGAAAGGAACAATTAGGGGGACTATCATTCTTTTTTCAACTTGTTTGGAAGATTTTCTAGTTCTACATTGCGATTGAGAGAGATTTTCTAAAGAGTTAGAAAATTTGAGTGATCTACCATTAGTTTTAGTTTTTTTAAATTTTTTGAAATAAAATATTACAGTATAAATGATAAGAATAAAGCTATAGCAGAGAAATGTATATTTCAAGAAAAAAGCTAAATAAATGAATGGTAGTGAATGAAAATAAAGAATTATTGTTTTTCCATCAGCACCACCAATTAAATTCTTTGAAAAAAGAATAAACATGATTATCAATAAAAATAAAAAAACGATAACTTTTGTAAATATGTAGAAGAGAATTATATCATATAAAAAAATAGCTTCAAGAATTATTAAAAAGGAAGAATAATAGAAATAAATCCTAAAAACTCTATTTGATATTTGACGAGTCTTAAAATCATAATAGATACATACTAAAAGAAAAATAAAAATCGAAAGGAAATTTATAATATAAATCAATTTTATCCGTAAAGATATTTTTTCCTATAACTGAATAAATTTCCAGAAAAAAATATATAAAATCCGAGAAAAACATGCTTTAGGTAAAAATGGAGGAAATCTCTCACAATTTCCATCGCATTCCAATCTACACCCCAATGATCAGTTATTCGGGTGTCGATTATCTCCTTTTCTTCACTTTCCATTTAAATTATCCATAGCAATTGTAATATTGCTTTTTATATCTAAATTTCAATTTTTCTTCTACAATTGCTTTTTCATTTAAATATTTAAAGTTACAAAAAATTATGTCATTGTCTATAATAAATCTCATTTCGTGAAACCTCCAAATTTTACAAAAATAATGAATTTTGAGAAAAAAATTAGATAATAAACTTAATTAAAAAATGATTAATGATTTTTTTTTATTTTTATATAATTATCAACTAAAGTTGACTCTTTCATTAGATATTTATAGGTTTTTCTCTTATTAAATTTTTATATATAAAATTCTAATTTTAATTGAATTTAGGATGATTAAAAACAAAAATATATATTAAAGAATAAAGATTTATTTTTTGAATTTAATGATGATAACTACTCGAGAAGCAATTAATTATCAATTCTCATTAATTTTTGGATATTCTTCTTCTAAAGAAGACGATTTGGTGGTAGGAGATGTAATTGGTCCTGGGAATTTGATGAAGGAAAAGGTGAAAGAATTATCACATGAAGTTATAAAGTTTTTAAGAATGTATAATGCAATTTTAAGAGATTATACTGGATCGGAATTATATTCAATCGAATTTTCTCTTTTTAATAAAGAAGAACTCCAAAAAGAGGGTGTTACATCAATTAGAATATATCCAAAATCAATGATATTATTGCCTGGTAAATATAAAGATTGTGAAAGTTCTTTACTCGCTTTAAAACCTGAACCAGATGTATTAAATCCTCATAAATCAAGAGAAGCGATGAACGATATCAGTGAATTATTTTATGAAGTTGAAGAATTTTCAGAAAGACCCGAAATTAATTCTAAAACCAAGGAATTACTCCTACAAAAATTTTCGACAAGATTTAGTAATAAGCTTTTTGGTGATTTGTTAGAACATAAGTGGAATAAGGAGATGGTTGGTTTGAGTCTATCCTTGCCGACAGGGAAGGAAATGATTGATGTTTATGCTAAAGTTAAATCTGAGATGCAAATGTCATGGTATAAAAGACCTCATGAATTAGACTTTATCAATCCACAATATGAATCTCATGAAAGGATTTATGAAGGTAAAAATGCAATTGAACATTTAAAATATGCAATAACCGAACCTAGCTCTAATTTCATTGTTGGCTATACGCTAAAACTTGGAACTGATCTTTTTGAATTATGTAATACTGGTACCATCGATGAGATACAGGATGAATTCATTTCTTTTTTGATTAATAGTATTAATGATGAGTTTAAAAAAATTAATGATAATTATGACATTAACCAGTTAATCAACAAATTTAAACAATTATTAAGTAAAATAAACCAATTTACAAATAGGTTTTTAGATCATTCAAATAGCTTCATAATTTCGGGTAAAAAAGGAGATTTAAAAGAATTATTAGAAATGTACAAAATACATGTTATTGAAAAGGGGAAAGTTGGAAATGACAATTATGATCTTCTTCTCGATTTAACGATAAACTTAATAAATCAATCAATATCTGAAAAAGATGGTCTGAGAGCTTCAGAATTAGGTTCATTATTTAATAGTTTAAGAGAATTATTTAAAAATAGTTATGATATTATTATAACATCATTACCGAGATATTTATTATATAGAATTATAAAAAATTTTACTAATTATTTCATGATGGTTTTAAGTGAAGATTTAAAAAAAGAAGAAGATCAATTAAGGATTTTAGGAAGCAATTTTATTGGAAAATTAAAAGATTTTATTTTAAATCAAATTGAAATGTATCCTATTACTGTTTCAGGAGATTTGAAAATAAATCAGACAGAAGTAATAAAAGATTTTAAGAATTTCCTTCGCTTAAACTTTGATTCCTTTTTTAAAACAGTAAAAATTAAAGTAGGAGATATATTCCTACTTGCTGAAGAAACTACTCAGCTGAATTCAGAAGCAATTAAAAAGAAAATTGAATTATTTAAAAAATTACCCGGAGAGCTTAATTATTTTATAAATTATATAATGAAATATACAACGATAAATCGTTTTCTAAAAGAAAATCCTATAAGTGAAATTTCTGATCCTGTTACTTTTTCAAATAAATTTTTCAGGTTTTTAGAAAAAAGAATTGGAGGAGTAAATTTAAATTGGAAATCATATCTATTAAGTTGGATTAATGATTATGCTAAACAATATTTTAAAGAATTAGATAAAAAACCAATGACATTAGATGAAATATACAATGATTTTTTAAAATATTTCACACTTAGAGAAATTGAAGAGCAAAATCCAGAGAATTTTGTAAAAATAGTGCATAGTTTAAATGAAAAATTATCAGTTGAACAAGAGAATAGTGAAATTTTTGAATTTTTAAAGCAATATGAAAATTATATTGATGTAATAAATAGTTTTCCAAATCATTTTAAAGAGATAATTAATGATAAAATTCAGACATTAAACCTTAGCAATGAGGAAACCCATCCAAATAATTTTTTGAAAATTGATAATGATTTAACATTTTATCAATTTATTAAAGAGAAAGAATTAAAATATTTCTCTAACTTGATTCCTAGACCATCATCTCTTATATTAAAACATACTTTATCTGATGAAGAAAAGCTTTTATTTCGTAAACCACTTTATCATGTGATTAATTTTACATATTGGCATGGTCATTCAAGTTTTTACCTTGCTGATAATTTCAAAACAACATTTAGGGAGTGGGAGAAACAATTATGATTTCAGGCGTAAAGCGAAAGACAACTGCCGTAGAAAGTGCTCTTAGATACTTTCAAACTGTTGATTTAATCATATCACACTTTAAAAGAGAAGCAGATAGAGAAAAAATATTTGAATTGCTTAATAATCGGTCTACACTTAAGGATTTTTTAATTGCTACAGCAGCAATCCACTGTTATCACAATTTAGGTATTAGAGTTCACCATACTTTAGAAAAAGATATAGATACTGCGGAATCAACGAAAAATTTAGAATTACATGAAAAAAAAATCCTTTTTGATGAAATTTCCTTGTTATTGGAAAACTCGATAGAATTAGAAATAGATCTACTTTATCGGATATTAGAGAGAGAAAATAAATTTTTATCCTTTTTAATTGAAGAGCGAGATTTCAAGAGACATAAAGAACGTGATATTAATGATCTTGAGGAGCAAATTGAAAATGAATTATTAGAAATAATTAGAAAACAATACCCTCCCTTTTTTTTCTATGATATGGTAAGTGATATAATAGGTTTGACAAATCATGTTAAAGAAGAAATATTAAACGAATCTTCTAAATTAAAAGATCTGTCATTAGAACTAGAAAAGAAACTAAGATCTGAAGAAAAGGAAGATAAATTTATTGAAATCTCTACTTTAAATCGAGCGGTTGAACGAATGAAAGAGGATTTTGAATTTAAGTCTTATAAAGAACTCCAAGTTAATGAGATGCCATTAAGAAAAATTAAAAAACGTATATTTGGACATTACTTTAACTTTTTTCCTATTTCTATTCCGGCTCTTAAAGTCTTTTTAGAAGCGAATGAATTTAAAAAGGAAATCATTAATAAATTCGAAGTATCTTTAAATTCGCAAGTAAATTTCGATGAATTTGAAAAAGACATTTTAAATTTTATTAAAGAGATCCTTTTTAGAAAGCTTAAAACTCATCCAAATGATTTTATTTATTTCCTACAAAGTTTAAATGAAAATAGTTTCAATGAAATAATTTATATCTTAAATAAGTATGGGGTCAATGACGTCATTCAAATCATGGATATAAGTGAGGAGAAATTAGATAATCTTAAAAAAATAATGAGCATGTATAATATTAAGAAATTCGACATAATGGCATTCAATGATCCAACTAAAGATCTGATTTTTTTAAGTAGAAAGGCTAAAATTGAACAAAAACCATCTAATATATCCGAAGAAGATTTAAAAACATTCATCAAAAAAAAAGAAATCGTTGAAAAAGTTATCTTAAATGATTTGAACTTAAGAAGTCATGCTCATATTCTTCTTTTGATAAATTTTAATGATATTTTAGAAAGATTATTGCGTGAATTTTTTTATTACTTATTTTCAAAGATTTTTAGACCACTTGCAAGAATTATTGAATTATATTATAAGGTTTCTAATAATAAAGCATTATTTTTATTAGCACTTAAAAAAATGAATGAAACAACGGAGTCTGAAAAATGGGTTTTTATTAAAATAGAAGAGTTGCTCATACAACGAATTATAAAAATGCAAGAGGATTTAGTGATAATTTTAAACTCAACTAACAAACCGTTTCTAATTAATGGCTTTATACTAGCACGATTGTTAGATTCTGGATTAAAAGAAAATGTTTCTAAATTAAAAAATGAACCAAGTCCTCTTTATGAAGAGATATTGCCTTTATCATTAGATCCAGGAATAATATCACCAATTTCATATTGTATTGCTTATGATTTAATAAAAAGATTTGAAACATATGAATTTTCACGTAAACAAGAAAGAAAGAAAACTATCGAGTCGAAAGAAAAGGAAAAAGAAGAAAAAGTTAGTGATTTACGCAAAAAACAAAAAGATAGCACATTGAATTGGATTGAGCGTAGAATTACATCGACACTAATAGGGATTAATAAACCCAATTTTAATCCTACGGGTTTATATTGGCAGGAAAAAGACTTAAAAACTGCAATTGATAATATAAAACTTCATAGCGAATTAGAGGGCGATATTACAGAACGTTTTAGTGAATTTTTTCAATTTGCAATGGCAAAAATTAAATCTTTTGCTCCGGATATGAAATTGCCAGACGATAAAAACATAAAGAATACCGTAAATAATATTATAAAGAACACATTAGAATTTAGGTTAGAAAGAAGTCCAACACCAGAAGATATCAAAATTATGATTGAAGGTGAACGTTTTAAAATTGCTGAAGAAATTGCAAAGAATATTGGAAAGATATTTGACAAAACCTTATATATGAAATTTAAAAGCTCCCGCAAGAAATAAATTCTTTATTGAGAAAATTAACAAAAATATTAAAATTATTAAAGATTTAGAAATAAAACAAATTGTTAAAAAATTTTAATATTTGGAAATCATGGTATCAATTCTCACTTGGATCAAAAATCAAATAACTTACTTTATCAAATCAATTCCAGATATAATTAAAGGGCTCATATTATTTATTTTAATCGTATCAGGACTATCATTCGCAATTCTACTTAGATTATTAGATCAAGGTGGTATTGTAATCTCTATAGTTGGAATTTTTATAGAAATTTTTGCTATAATTTTAATCTATTTTCTATTTCGTAAATATTTAAAGTCTGAAGAGAAAAGCGAATCATCGGAATTAAGGAAAAAATAATTATTATTAGATATTAGAGATATTTTTCCCAAACACGAGATTTAATTCCTTGAGAGATAAGGTATTCTTTAACATCTGTCAATAAAATATGTGGATCATATTCCCAAGCTTCTATTTTATTGAAGGATAAGCATTTTAGTTCAGTAACTTTCAACAATTTTTTTAATAGTAACCCATATGATGCAACTTGTGGGATTGAAATCATAAAATTTCCTTCAGGTTTATAATCAATAACCTTGATTACATTTTCATCAGCATCAATTTGAATTAGGTCAATATGTCCGGTGATAAATCTACCATTAATATTACTCCAAATAGGAACTTCAATAGCAATTGAATCTTTATCTTTTATTAATATATTTTTTAAAATTGGCTCATGACCGGGAATTTTATTTATTTTATTTTCTTTATAGTTTTCAAAAACACCCTGAGCATATTTAGATAACTTGTAATTGTTTCCATACTTCTTGATTATTCCTTGACGAATAAGTTGCTTACCAAAACTTACTATAAATCCGTTCTTAAGACCTTTAATTTTGAAATTAGATATTCTTTGAATATTTCTTGAATTAAAAATATCATTTGGAACTAAGGATGTTTGATATACTTTCTTAAAATAACTCCCTAACTTCCTAAATTCTTCTCTATTTGTTCTTGAAACTGCTAATTTTTCTTTATGATGTTGTAAATTCCAATTAAAACTATATTTTATGCTCTGATGATAAAAATCACGTTTTTTTATCAAAAATGAATCTCCGTATATCTAAATTTTTTTGATTCGAAGCGGTATTTAACTTTATTAAGATTATAGATTTTATAAATTCAATATATTAATGAATTACTAATTATGAAAGATAAAATGGACTTGACAGGGTAAACCCGGACATAGTGTATATTGCGACCCCCTATACAAATATTAAAATTTATCAATCGATATTATTGGATTATTAATAAAGGGAAACAAAATAAAAATTGAATTAGAAATAAATCATTAACTAATTCCTCTTTACTTTTATATTAAGTGTGTCAAATAAGGGATTTAAAAAGATTAAAAATCCAATTTGATTTTTGGTCCAAGTTGAAAATGATACTGTTATTCTAATATTAATTTTTAAATCTCCTAATTTTAATTTCTTATTGAGAGGAGGTTGAAACACTATCTTAAGTGTCCATTCATTATCATTCCAAGCTTTTGGAAGATTGAAAAAATTAACTATTATATCAAGAGCTTACTCCTTATATAAAAAAAAATTAATGAAATATTTTATTTTCGTAGTTTTTTACTCCTAACTATTCCTATTGATGTGATGATAATTACAGAAATCCCAGCTAAACTTACTGTAGTGATGATTATAATCAAAGCAAGGTCGTTTCCGTCTCCGCCACCTTCGTCAACTTCTTCTGGTGAACTTAGGTCGAACTTTACCAAGCATACATCATCATTTCCCGCTCCGAAACTTCCTGTAACTCCAGCTATATAAGCGTTTCCTGACGAGTCCAAGGAGATTCCACACCCCCTATCAGATTCGCTTCCGCCCCACATATAGTTCCACTCAACTCCACCAATCGAGTTGAACTTCACCAAGCA
>JBHLME010000064.1:0-24544 GCA_048938445.1 Promethearchaeota archaeon
GTATAATAAATTATCTCATCAATTTCTTTTTCCATAAATTTTGGTCTAAATAAGTGGCGGAATCTACCCATAGATTTCAAATATTCTACAAATTTATCTTTATCTATTTCTAAACCTCGAAAATATGAAAAACTTGGCATCCCATCTTTTACTCTTATTGTATATAATGGCCAATACCCACAATCAGTGGCAAGTCTGGAAATTTTTACTGCATCTTCAGATGCATGCCTCCAACCTCTCATACAATCTGCATATGATTGAATGAAAGAACCTCCATTTGTTTTTAATGCTTCAACAATCTTTCCCATTAAATCATTTGGATACGCAGGATTTACTGTTGCTAAGAAGGTTGATTTTGTACCATAAAATCCAAATGGAGTCACAAGATCCTGTTTCACACCAACTTTACCTGGGACTTTTTCTCCTGCAGGACCTGTAGTTGTTGAGGCAAATGGTGGTGTTCCCCCTGATTCCTGAATACCAGTATTCATAAAGGCTTCATTGTCATAATTTAGAAATAACACATTACATTTACCATCTCTTGTTAATAAATCATCCATTTTAATAATATTTCTTTCTGGAGCCGACATCTTTAATTTTTCACCCCATGAATTTTATCTTTTGTTTCTCTTACACCAAGATATGAATAGAGTGGCCCTTTCATATCTGTTACAATTTCCATCTTCTTTTTAGCTATATCAAATTCGTCTCTTGTAACGTCTCGACCTCCTAAACCTACTATAAAACTTCTAAAAAGTGTTCCGAGTGGATATAACGCTGATGCAATTGTCATTGAAAATGGAGGCAATAATCCATTTAAAGAATCTGATTTCTCCAATATGATTAGCTTCTCTATATTATAATCTTGAATAATTTTTTGTAAATCTTCGTATGGAAAAGGACGGTAGGTTTTGATTTTAATAAGCCCCACATCCTTATGTTTTGTCATATAACTTATGATATTTCCACACATGGAGCCCATTGTTATGAAAGCTGTTTTTGTATGATTGTCTAAATTGAAAGTCCTGATTGATTTGTATGCTCTTCCTGTCTCTTTTTCAAATTTTTTATATACATTACCTAATATTCCTAAGACAGTCTTTTTTGCCTCATCCAGATTTTTTCTTCCCTCCATAAAGAAGCTCGGAGTAACTATTCCACCCCATGTTCCTGGATGTTCAGGATCAATTATGTGTCTTTTTTTCTTTGGCGTAAGATTTCTAACCACTTCATCCGGAATAAGCGTCAAATTTTGAACAGAATGAGATATAATAAAACCGTCATGAACAAACATAGTTGGAAATAATGAATCCTCTGCGATCATTACTGAAAGAATTGCAGCATCGTATGTCTCTTGTACATTTTCAGATACAATACAATTCCATCCTAGTTCAGAGTTAGTCATAGTAAACTCCCAGCTATTCCAAATTGATAAGTTTGGAGCATTAAATGCTCTCGCTGAGATCATCATCGTAAGAGGGACTCTCCATCCAACAGCCATGGGTAATGCTTCAGTCATTAATAAATACCCCTGTGAAGCTGTTGCTGTAAAGGTTCTAGCTCCTGCAGCACATGCTGCTGTCGAATAACTTAATGCAGCTAATTCTGACTCAACATTTATAAAAGCAGCTTTTAATCTTCCTTGATGTACAACATCTGATAACCCTTCAACAGATTGTGTTTGAGGTGTGATAGGAAATGCACATATCACGTCCGGATCTGTTTGTGTGATACCACCAGCTACAGCATAATTACCAATCATTGTAGTTTTGATTGGTTCTTTAATTTCTTTGAAAAAGATTTTCATTGGTTCTATTGACATCTTTAATTACCTCCTCCTTCTTCAGGTGCAGCGCATGATGCTGGACCTTGTTTTAATTTTTTACTAATAGCATTTACAGGACAGATTTCTAAGCAATTTTGACATGATTTACAATGATATATATCAATTCCTGCCATATGATATAATCCATCCTCTCCTTTTTCTCTTAAAATTGTAAAATCTGGACAGATAAACCAACATTGAGCGCAATCAGTACATTTTTCTTTGTCCCAAATCATTTCCCATTCTCCCCAAGATCCTGTGTTTACTTGGTCACTTCCAACTTTAATAACCTGTTCATCGGAATACCATACTCCTGCTTTATCTAGTTCTTTATAACCTGGAAAACCTAACTCAACTTGTTGCCAAGGGACTTTTGTATCCTTAGTAAAGTCTATATCGATTCCCATGTCATAAAGGCAAGTCTCTTCATGTGCCTGCTTAATCGCAGCAATGTTTTTAGCAGCAATTTCTCCTTTAAATCTTCTCATTATTGCGTCTGCTAGCTCATCAATCGAAAAAAGATGAGAAACTCGAATTAATGATCCTAAAATAATTGTATTTGTAATATTTTTCCCTAAAACATCTAGCGCAATTCTGGTAGCATCTATTGTAGCTATGTTAATATCTTTTCTTTTTACTATATCTTGAATCTCGACTTGGTTCATCACTGTGTTCACAATCAACCATCCACCTTTGGGCATTCCAACAACAACATCAACTTCGGTAAGTAATGTTGGATCTAAAACAGAAACGAAATGTGGACCATATACTTGTTCATTTGATCTAATTAATTCATAATGATAAGAAAGACGAACATAACTTTCAGTTGGACTTCCTGCACGTTCAGCACCGAATTTTGGCTGACAGATCCCCCGACCCTTAAAAGCTTCAACACATAAATTACTCGCAGTAACACCTCCTTGACCACCTCTGGCATGAAATCGAAGATTAACACAGTTATTTTTTAAGATATCATCAACTTGTTCTTTTGTCAACATTTTTATAAGTACTCTATTATTCGTTCCTAATTATTGAAATGTTTTACTAAGTAATTTGTGATTATTAAAAAAATTTTGCTCTAGAATTTAATCTTTTTACTTTAATTTTAAAAAATATTGCAGTTTTAGCGTTAATTACAGAATTAGGTAAAAAGATTTTAAAAAAATAAATTCATTCATGTGATAACAATTTTTTGGTTAGGTCAGATGCTGATTCTGCAGATGTATATATTTTTTTCAAGTACTTAAATGTTGGATCCCCCGTTTTACTTTTCATCATAGCAAGTTCGGCATTTCCCTGTATCGAATTTAATAGATCTAATAGATGTTGTATGTTAGATTGAATCAAATCTTTTTCTTTATTAATTTGTTTACGATCTATATTTTCAATGATTTTATAACTTCCTCCACTTTTAGCAAGTACAAATTGATGAGAATTAGCTATATCTAAGAGTTCAAATTTATTAAACCTAGTAATTGGATAAGAACAAATTGCAATCATCCTATAATCTCCAATGATATTAGATATATGAATTTCATAATCAATGAAACGCTCTAAATCCCTTTTATCTATCCAACGAATGTCCCCCGTTACTCTTAAACCATTATATCCCTTTGTTATTGCCTGATTGAGATAATAAGTCCCCTTTTCAATAACTTTTTCGAGATTAAGTACATCCTTTTTTAAATACCATTTTGTATAAGGTATAATTTTTATTTGTCCTTTTTCTAAACAATCGTCAAAATCAGTTACAGCTTCTCTTAAAGCATCTTTAGCAAATTCAGGACTCAAATCTTCTGAAGTAATCCAAATGCAAAATTCATTATTTTTCAGACCTACTTGAAAATATGGTACTAAGAGATTAAGTAATTCATATTTGTTATGATAAAAATAACAAAAATGTGTTCCCCAAATTAATTTTTTAACGATTTCAATCTCGCTATAAGTAGTATTATTTGAAATCAAAATTTCAAAATCATCATTTTTAATTTTTTACAGTTTCGTAATATTTAATGTTCTTCAATTTTTTAAATATTATGAAAATTCAATAATTTAAGTCATATCACCTTTGAAGTGAAATATATTTCTAAAGGGAAACCATTAATTTATGAATTTAATTTTTTAAATAGCATTTCCATTTAATAGCATTATATTGCTATATTTCAAATATCCTTCTCAATAACACTATCAATTGCTTTAACATAATCAGGTTTGTATTTCGTTTTTAATAAGTTAGCATTACCCAAAGCAATTAATTTCCGGTTCATATTCAATATTTGTGATGCGGCATGAATAATATTTCGTCCTTCACGAACGAGACTACCTTTTACACGAATTTTTTCGCCAACTTTAACTTTTCCTAGATAATCTACATGAAAATCAATTGTTATTAAAAAGCCCTCATAACCCAGAGTTGCCGTCATCATACCAATTGTATCATCCATCAATCCACACTGCATTCCACCATGAAGTAACCCTGTTGGATTAGCCCATTCGGGTCTAACTTCGAATTCTAACTCGATTTCGCCCCTATCTGCATGAATAATTGAACCATTCAACCATTTTGAAAAAGGAGGAATCGGCCCGGGAAACTCACCAACATTTCTTCCTTTTATAGCATTAAACAATTTAAGAATCCTCTCAGATCTTCTCTTGATTTTTTTTTCATCCTCAATCAATTGAATCCCTTCTAAAATTATTCCATTTTTATATAGGTTTAATTAAATTATAACCTAATATGTTAAGCACATAAATTAATTAAATCTTTTTAATATATAATTGAATGTCTTGAAATTCTAAATTTAGTGTTTAAATATATTTTGATAAATTTTAGGAAACAGTTTTAAATTATAAAGTTTTATTTGTTATTTAGTTATTCAAATTCATAAAAAATAGGTTAAGAATGTAGATTTAAATGTATTCAAATACTCAAACTTTTGAAGTAGAAAACAAAGATTTAGAAATTATTCAACAAGAAATTAAAAATCTTTTACAAAATACGTTAGATTTCAATACTATGACTGAAAGTACCATCTCTTTTTTTGATAAAAAAACTTCTATAGAAGAATTAAAAAAGAATAAAATAGTAATTCGACAAGATCAAAAAAAGTTATTGATTGAAGTTATGGGCAATTTAACCGAAGGTCAAAATAATGTTTTATGGCAAGAATTAAACAAAATAGCAAAATTATTTAAAAGTAAACCACAGATTAAGATATCAGAAAAAGAACTCATCAACAATATTATTAAGCGAATCAAAGCAGAAGGCTTCAACTTTAAAATAGAAGATGCTCAAAAATTTATTATTAATTTTCAAAGAAAATTCAATCGATTACCAGAAATAAACGAGATTGAATCAATTGGTTATGGATATATTATGATGCTTAATCAAGAAATGTCAGCCGATAATATTGATTATGAAACAGTATGGAAAGAGAAATTTTCTGAAGATCTTGAAGAGTCTTTAGTTGAGACTTCATCAAACAAAAAAGGCCTGCTAATTAAAGAAAAAAATGATGAATTGTTAACTGAAAACGGATATTTAGAAGTATCAAAGCCATTAGGGAGGCGTGTATGTCCTAAATGTGGTAATCAAAGTGTAAACTCAATCCGTGAATTGGAAGATAAGAACTTCATAATTTCCGAATTTCCAAAAATGTATGGAAAGAAATATCAGTGCCGAATGTGTAATTGTGAATGGAAAGAAATATAAAAATAAATAACTAATCAGTAATTTAGTTATAATGTAAGATATTTTTATTTTTTTAACTATTTTTTTAATTAAATATTAACTAATGATTTATTTTTTAATTTAAATGACGTATTTCGAGTGTTCTGACATAAACGTAAAAGACATTTCCTTTATTAATAATATTAAATCAATGGCCGTTATCGGTACATCTAAAAAACGAAGTTTCTTCTTTTTAAAAAACCATCAAGAAAATTTTAAAGGAAAGCTTTATGCTGTAAATCCAACAATAGAAGAAATTCCTGGATTCGATAAAAATTATATATATCCTTCATTAAAGGATATTCCTGGTGAAGTTGATTTTGTTTTCATAGCTGTTCCGCCCTCATTAATTTTGGAAGTAATGGATGAGTGTGTTGAAAAAGGTGTAAAACTAGCAACTGTTTTTACAGCAGAATTTTCAGACTCCGGGACAAAAGAAGGTTTAGAATTAGAGAAAGAATTACTAAGAAGAGCTAAAAATAAAGTTCGTTTACTAGGCCCTAATGGATTAGGCCTGTATTATCCTAAATTAGGTATAGCATGGAGGCCTAAATTTTCAGCAGAGAGCGGCAACATCTCATTTTTGGCACAATCTGGAGGATTATGTAATTTGGTAATTTACGGTGCTAATCATTTGGGAATGCATTTTAGCAAGGTTTTCTCTTTCGGAAATGGTGCTGATTTAGATTTTGTTGATTTGCTCTATTTTTTAATTAACGATCCCGAGACTAATATTATCCTATGTTATATTGAGGGAATTAAAAAAGAAAGAGGATATGAATTAACAAAAGTTTTAAAACGAAATAAAAAACCTATAGCAATTGTAAGAGGTGGTCAAACTAAAATTGGTTCCATCGCTGCCAAAACACATACAGCTACAATTTCAGGAGAAAATCAGATTTGGAGAGCGATTTTCCAACAAAACAATATAATTGAATTAGATTCAATAGAACAAATAATATCTTTTGCTTATTTAATAAAATCATATGGCCTTTTTGAGTTAAATAATCTCGCCCTTCTTAGTAGTAGTGGAGGATATGGAGTTATTTTAGCCGACTTAATTGAAAAAAAGGGAATAAATATTCCTCAGTTCAGTCCTGACATTCAAAATCAAATAACATTACAATTTTATCTACTCGGGACAAGCTTCAAAAATCCATTAGATGTTTCTGCTCAAGTTTTCAATAGTGAAGCCATTTATAAAATTATAGAGCTAGTTCTAAAAGATAAAAGGATAGATGGACTAGTAGTAGATTTGCCCAGTTATTATTTCAATAGTGATTATTCATTTAGGATTGAATTAGATCAAAATTATGAAAATAAAATGATTGAAGCTTTAGCCTTGGGTCATAAATATAGAAAACCCTTAATTCCAATAATAAAACGAATTAATTGTCCTGAAGATTGGAATAGACTCTTTAAAAAGTTATCTGAAAGGAACGTTCCAGTATTTGACGATCCTCAAGAATTTATACCTTTATTACCTAAAATCTCAAAATTTATACGAAAAACAAAAAAGTAGAGTGTGTTAGAAATTAAAAAGTCTCTTGAGGTTTATATTTTCCATATATTTCTCTTAGAATATCACAAATTTCTTGAATTGTAGCGTATTCCTTAACGAGAACGATAATTATTGGCATAATATTATCAGGAGTTTGAGCAATTTTTTTTAATTCCTTCAATTTTTCTTTTATCACATTATTATTGCGTGTTTTTTTCAATTCGCTTAGCCCTGTAATTGATTTTTTCTCGACATCAACATCACACTTAAATGCTTTTATTTCAGATTTTTCCTCAGTTTTAAAAGAATTTACACCAATGACTTTGTCAGTACCATTTTCTATTTTTTTTTGAATCAGGTATGCGTTATTTTGGATTTCATTTTGTATAAAACCCTTTTTAATAGCAATTGGCATTCCACCCATTTCATCTATTTTTTGAATATACTTCATTGCCTCTTCCTCTAATCTTTTTGTTAAAAATTCTAGATAATATGACCCACCTATTGGATCGATAACATCAGCTATTCCTGTCTCGTGCGCTATTACTTGTTGAGTTCTTAAAGCAATTCTCACAGCATCTTCAGTGGGAAGACAGAGCGCCTCGTCAAATGAGTTGGTATGTAATGATTGAGTACCTCCAAGAATGGCAGCTAATGCTTGTAAAGTAACTCTAACTATATTTACTTGCATTTGAGAAGCTGTCAAGGCTACTCCTGCAGTCTGAGTATGAAATCTTAAACTTAATGATTTGGGATCTTTAGCATTAAAACGTTCTTTCATTATTTTTGCCCATAATCTTCTAGCTGCTCGAAATTTTGCTATTTCTTCAAAAATATTGTTATGAACACAGAAAAAGAATGAAATCCTTGGAGCAAACTCGTCAATATCAATTCCTCTCTTAAGTACTTCTTCAACATAAGTGATGCCATTAGCCAAAGTAAAAGCAATCTCTTGAATAGCATTAGCTCCTGCTTCCCGCATATGATAACCACTTATACTTATGGTATTAAACTTTGGTAGATATTTAGAACAATATTCAATCACGTCCACTGTCAATCTTAAAGAAGGTTCTGGGGGATAAATATATGTCCCTCTAGCTATATATTCTTTTAAAATATCATTTTGAACAGTCCCCATTAAATGTTCAGGTTTCACTCCCTGTTTCTCACCGATAGCAATGTACATTGCAAGCAAAACGGCGGTAGGGGCATTAATAGTCATACTAGTTGAAATCTTATCTAACGGAATTCCATCAAATAGGTTTTCAAAATCTTTTAAAGAATTAATAGAAACACCTACTTTTCCAACTTCACCACAGCATAAATCATTGTCAGAATTATATCCCATTTGAGTAGGTAAATCAAAAGCGATCGATAATCCTTTCTGTCCCTGTGATATTAAGTATTTAAATCTCTTGTTAGATTCAACAGCATCACCAAATCCTGCATATTGTCTCATTGTCCATAGTCTTCCACGATACATATTCGAATAAACACCTCTTGTGAAGGGATATTTTCCAGAATATCCAATATCTTCAAAAAAATTAATATCTTTTATTTCCTCAGGTTCATAGAGCTGTTTTAATGGGATCCCTGAAGGTGATTTAATTATTTCTTTTAAATCCTCTTTTTTAATAGATTTATCTAAAACATTCTTTTTCCAAACTTTCTTTTGAGAATTAATATCATCATTATTTTTAATAGGTATTGTAATTTTTAATCTTCCTCCTAATTCATTCAATTAATTTAAAAACATAACCATAAATTTCATTACCATCAAGATTATCACAAATTTTTTCATATACAGGTTTTAGTTTCATTCCAATGCGTAAATTTTCTTTAGGAGATATCTGTCCGAGAGCTTTTATACCATTTTTAAATTGTACAACACCAAGAGCGTATGGTCCTTTGTCTATAAATTCCATAGGTGGCGCTTTTAATAGCGTATATGTCAATAACACACAAATGCCATTAGCTTCTATTTTATCAAATGTGTTATTTTTACATTTTATACATCTTAGATGGCTTATATCTTGTAAATAACCGCATTTTTTACACTTCTTATTAACTAAATTTTCTTTGTTACTCATTAAGTATCACATCCTTTCAACTAAAATTGAGATAATATTATTTCCAAATCCTCCGAAATTGCATGTTATTCCC
This sequence comes from Promethearchaeota archaeon, assembly GCA_048938445.1. Taxonomy (GTDB): domain Archaea; phylum Asgardarchaeota; class Lokiarchaeia; order Sigyniarchaeales; family SOKP01; genus FT1-020. The sequence goes on from JBHLME010000064.1 coordinate 9,220, forward strand.
GTTTGGGCATCTGAAACCTGTCTTTTTCCGGCTTCCCCTCTTAGTTGCCACACTAATTCAACAACTTGAGCGACACCTGTCGCTCCAAGTGGATGACCTCTAGCCTTTAAACCTCCAGAGGGATTGATAGGAATTTCTCCATCAATTTCTGTCCGACCTTCATGTGCAGCCATAGCGCCTTCTCCTTTTTTAAAAAACCCGATATCTTCACTTTCCACAACTTCTAAAATTTCAAATGCATCGTGAAGTTCTGCCACATCAATGTCCTTTGGAGTTTTTTTTGCCATTCTATAAGCTTGATCTGAACTAACTCTTAATGCATTTAAGACAGTAATGTCCTCTCTTTCATATATAATATGTGTATCAGTTGCTTGACCAATTCCGGAGATTAAAACTGGATTATCGCAAAATTTTTTCGCGATTTCAGCATTACATAAAACAATTGCAGCAGCGCCATCCGAAATAGGACAAATATGAAAAAGCCGCAATGGATCTGCTATTATCGGATTAATTTTATCATCATTGAGAAATTCATAAATCGTATTCCAATGACCCTTTCCTTTTTTAACAGCACTTTCCATAAAATCCTCAATTTTTTTTTGAAAATGAGCAATAGGATTCAATGCTCCATTCCGATGGTTTTTTATGGCAATATCCGATAGCCATTCTAATTTTGCGTTATATTTTTCAAGATAAATTCGAGATAGTAAACCTGCAAAAGAGGGAAGTGATGCGCCATGCTTTCTCTCTGCTTGATGATGGGTAAGAGTTGCGACAGCTGAAGTAATATATCCTGGAGTGGAAATATGTGTCATCTTTTCGCCTCCAACAACCAATACCATAGAATTCATTCCTGAAGATATTGCGTGGAACCCTGCTTTTATCGCAGAACCCCCACTAGCAGGTCCATTTTTCAAATGATCAGCAGCAGCAGGGATTAATCCTAATTTATCGACAACTATACTTGCAATTCCCGATAGGTGATTAAACTCCCCAGGACACATTGCTCCAACATAAACAGATTCAAATTCTTCATCACTTGTATTAGAGTCATTGATCGCTTCGAGAGAGGCTTCGCATAACAAATCGATCAAATTTTTATCTTCTATTTTTCCAAATCTTGTATGCCCTATTCCTATTATTGCTACTTGATTCAATACTACCAATCCAGTTTTCTATCAAAAATTTAATAAAATTATTTCATTTTTATAATATTTTCCGAAATTATATTTCATATTTTTTTGTTTAATCTAAACGTCATTACAAAGAAAATAATTATTTTCTGAAATATGTTCATTTGTCAACAAAAAATAACTATTTTTATGAACAACATTATAAAAAAAAAAGGGACATATAAAGGTTACATAATATCAAATAATATTAAGAGTAGTTATATTAGTTTAGAAAGTTATATATAAAAATAACAATTATTTTAAAGCTATTCTACTCATGTTTTTAACAATTCCAGCAAATCTTTTTCCTTCTGCGGCTGACATCCATTCGATGACAAATCGTTCGTCGGAAATATTATTCTTTTTCATCCAATTCCTAATTTCTTTCTCCCGCTTTAACGCAAAATCATTACCAGTGATGTAATGACAATCTTGAGGGTGGCAACCAGTCAGCATTACTGCTCCGGCACCACGCTTAAAGCAATGTTTAATAAAATCGATATCAACTCGCCCAGAACACATGGTTCTAATAATTCTAGTGTTAGTCGGATATTGGATTCGACTGGTTCCAGCCAAGTCTGCCCCAGCGTAGGAACACCAATTGCAAGCAAAAATTAATAGTTTTTGTGAAGCATTTTCATTAAGGGCTATATCAATTTGACGAAGAATCATGGCATCTGTAAAGTTTGTCATAGTAATAGCGTCTGTAGGGCAATCAGCTGCGCACGTTCCACAACCTTTGCATAAGATAGGTCTAACATAAGCTGGAGTTTTTTTTTCACGATCGACGGAAATTGCATTATAAGGACACCGAGGCACACATGTTCCACAACTCGTGCATTTTTCAATATCAACAAATGCGTACAATGGTTCTACATGGTATTCTCCTTTTGAAAGTAATTTTGCAATACGACCTGCAGAAGCGCTAGCTTGAGTGACAGACTCACGAATATCCTTTGGAGATTCGGCTCCTCCTGCGATAAAAATGCCATCTGTAGGTGTATCCACCGGTCTAAGTTTTGGATGAGCTTCAATGTAAAAGCCTTTCTTATCTTTTGCTATTGGGAATGGGATTGATTCAGATGACCCTTCTGCACCAATAGAAAGAACAACTAAATCAAATACTTCAGATAATATAGTTTCAGTACTTATATCTTCTGCAGTTATTATGAGATTTTTAGTACTTGGATCTTCTTTAATTTGGCCTGGACGACCACGAATATATAAAACTCCCTGTTCTCTTGAACGCAAATATAATTCTTCAAATCCTTTGCCAAAAGCTCGAATATCGACATAAAAAATAGCAACTTCAACATCAGGCCAATGCTCCTTTATTAAAAGACTATCCTTAATACTCTCCATACAGCAAAAGTTAGAACAGTACGGATTAAATCTAAGATCTCGCGAACCTACACAATTAATAAACGCTACTTTTTTTGGTTTCTTGAGATCACTTGGTCTCACTAATTCACCGAAGGTTGGTCCTGCAGCATTGATTAATCTTTCAAATTCGAAGGTTGTAATCACATTAGGATACTTACCCCATCCAAATTCTGGGATTTTAGAAGCATCAAATTTTTCAAATCCAACGGCAACAATAATGGCTCCAACATGAAATTTATATAATTTCTCAGTATCTTCATAATTGATTGCTTCTTTTTCACATTCTGATATACATTTTCCACAGGTTAAAGGTGATAAACCTAAGCAAGTTTTATCGTCAATGATATAACTGGCTGGTACTGCTTGAGGATAGGGGATATAAATTGCTTTTCTCCAACCTAAATTTCCAGAGTACTCGTCTATAACATTCTCAGGACAAATATCAACGCAATCACCGCAAGCAGTGCAAAGTTCTTCATCAACATATCGCGGTTTCTTTTTAATTGTGACATCAAAATTACCGATATAACCTGATATTTCCGTTACTTCGGCATTAGTGATAAGGTCGATATTCTTATGATTGCCAACATCAGCCATCTTCGGACCTAAAATACATATCGAGCAATCCATAGTTGGGAAAGTTTTATCAATAAGCGCCATATTACCACCAATAGTGGGCGATTTCTCAACAAGTATGATTTTATAATCGTCAGCTAAATCTAATGCAGCTTGAATTCCCGCTACACCACCTCCAATAATTAGGACACGTTTTTTAACAGGAACAATAATATCATCAACAGCTTCCAATAATTCAGCTTTAGCAATTGCCATCTCAATTAAATCTTTAGCTTTTTCTGTAGCTTTTTTATTCTCCGAGAGATGTACCCAACTACACTGTTCCCGAATGTTAGCAACCTCTACTAAAGAAGGATTAATCCCAACCCTCCTCAGTATTTTTTTCCACGTATGGCCATGTAATCGCGGGCTACAGGCAGCTACAACGATTTTTTCTATACCCTTTTCCTTAAGAGCCGCCTCAATCTCATCCTGTCCTGGATCAGAACATGTGTAAGTATTGACTTGAACAAGTTTTACTCCTGGAATATGTTCAATTTCTTCTGCTAATTGATCAATATCAACAGTACCACCAATATTTTTACCACATTTGCAGAGGAATACACCAATATTCTGGTCAATCTTAGGTTTTTCAGCACTTTCAGTCAATTTTTTATACACCAAATCATCTATTTTTTGATTTTTTACTTTGAACCGATTTCTTTAATTCGATTAATCTTTTTGAAAAACCTTCCCTTTTTTCATCAATAAATTCACCACATATAATAATTCCTTCTTTGAAGTCTAAGGTTGCTTCATGAGGGGGCCAATTAGTCTTAATTCTAATTTGCTTTTTCAACCATTCAAGCATCTCTACAGCATCACCAAGCTTATTTTTATTACCGTATTGAACGAAACAAGGAGCAAGCACCTCGATGAAGCTAAAACCTTCATTATCAATACTTTTCAAAATGCTTTTCTGTAATCTAAGCGTATCATATCCTGGCCATCGAGCGACATATGTTGCACCTGAAGCTACTGCTAAGCTTACTAAATTAAAAGGAGGTTCCAAATTTCCATAGGGAGTTGTTTGTGTTATGTCGCCAATTTGTGTTGTAGGAGCAACTTGCCCCCCTGTCATTCCGTATACATTATTATTAACACATAATACAGTAATTTCAATATTTCTTCTCGCTGCGTGAATAAAGTGATTACCCCCTATTGCAAAAAGATCACCATCTCCTGATAATACAATAACATTTAACTTGGGATTCGCGAGTTTTAATCCTGTGGCAAAAGGAATAGCTCTTCCATGGGTAGTATGAAAGGCTGGCGCTTTAAAGCAACCACTTGATCGCCCTGTACATCCTATACCAGAAACTATAGCATAGTCTTTTGTTGTTAAATCTCTTTCTCTTAGACATGTGGTTATAGATGTAATTATTGTTCCAATTAAGCACCCAGGACAAAAGATAAAACGATTTAAGTTCAACCAGTCTTTTAGTGGATGTTCAAGGAGATTTTCTGGTTTTGTCAATTGATTTGTATGTGTCATAAATTAACCTCCTTTATCAGTTTCTTATATGTAAATTTTGGACTAAAAGGAATAGTTGTAGGAATTGAAATCCCAGAGACATCAAACAAATGCTGGAATCTTTGGACTTCGCGAATAATCATTCCATAGTTCATCTCACTTACTATTACTTTTGATATTCCTTTACTGCCTATTTTTTCCATTAATTCATCTGGAAATGGCCATATGCTTTTCAATCGAACGAATCCTATCTTATGACCTTCTTTACGAACTTGTTCAATCGCTTCCGGTACTCCTCGCGCATTAATTCCATATGCTAATACAAGAACATCAGAATCATCTATATATTTTTCCTCCCAATCATTAATCTCTGGTCTTGCATTGATAATTTTATCGCAAAGTCTTTTAATTAATTTTTCTGCTGTTTCAGGTGACATATCTGGATTCCCTTCTTCATCATGTGTAAGCCCAGTAACGTAAAAATGATAATCAGTCCCTGCGATGGCCATTCCAGGAACGAGATCATCATCAAATACCTCAAAAGGTTTATATTTTTCTGGTGGAACTTGAGGTTTTTTACGTTCTACTAAATCAATATTTAAATGATAATATACAGGCTCCATCATTTGACCCAAGATTCCATCTGATGCAACAATTACAGGCGTCCGATATTTTTCGGCCAAATTAAAAGCACGGATAGTTAAATCGTACATTTCTTGTACTGTTGAGGGAGCCAATACTATAATTTGATAATCTCCATGAGATGCATATCTAGTTTGGTATATATCAGACTGGGAAGCATTAGTCGGTTGTCCCGTACTTGGACCACCTCTCATAATAGTTGTAATAACTAAAGGTGTTTCTAACATAACTCCCAAGCCAATATTTTCAGCCATGAGAGAAAGACCAGGGCCCGAAGTTGCAGTCATAGACTTTAAACCAGCATAGGAAGCTCCAAGACAGCAATTAATTGAAGCCAACTCATCTTCCATTTGAATAAATGTTCCATTAACTTTTGGGAGTTGTCTTGACATATAAGCAGCTATCTCCGATGAGGGGGTGATAGGATATCCTGCAAAAAATCGGCAACCTGCCGTAATAGCTCCTTCTGCACAAGCATAATTTCCAGAGGTTAAAATTGCTTTAGTTTGAGATTTTTTTGGATTATTTCTAAGATTCATTGATAATACCTCCTTGTAAGTCTATTTCATTAATAAAAATTGAACTCGTGGGACACAATCGCTCACATTGTTTACATCCTAAACAATTATCTGGATTTTTTATTACCACATAATGTAGCATACGACTATTAGTATCATCACTAGGCTCCAATAACTCTTTAGGACAGAATACTACACATACTTTACAGCCATCACATTGTTCAGAATCAATAATAACTTCGTATTTTTTTTGAGGTTGAGGAGGTGGTAAGATGGGCGCTCGTTTAGATTCTAACATTTTTTCTCTCCTTCTTGTAAGTTTAAACTTCCAGTTATATTCATCCTAATTGTGCTTTAAAAATAATAATTTCTCTTTTAAATTTGCTTTTTTACAGTATAAGTAATTCCTACAGAAAATATATTAAAATAAAGGAGAAAAAAGTAATCTCTCTATTTAAATAAGACTAGTTCAATTTATGATAGAGAATTGTCTTCAAATTCCTGATAAAGAGTTTTGCCAAGATTAAAACTCCGAAGGTTTATATCTCTAATGCTCTCTGGCATTTTATTAAAAACTTGGATATAATGCTTCTCTTCTAAGACAATTTTCCCATTATTACGAAGATATTCAGATAAGAATCCTAAAGAGAGCATATTTACTGCTTTAGGAACATTATTTTCATCTGCACGCTTATTAATAGGAACCCGATGAATGGTACCTTCCGTAATGATTTCTTCGTAATTAGAAACTGTGTTAGAGTCAATAAATGAAATAGTTTTTTCATAAATGCATTCACTTGCGCGCTTAATTCCTTTTTGATCTATTACTAAGAAAATATCCGCATCTTCATCACAAAACGGATAGGAAATGGGTTCGGAGCTTAGTATAACATCACAAAAAATAGGGCCACCTCTAACTGAAGGTGTATAATCAACAGAAAGTGTCGCATAATAGTTTGCTTCCATTGCTACTTTAACTAAAACACTTCCAAGAAATTTAATACCTTGTCCTCCACGACCTGATAATCGGAACTTTATTTTCATGAAAAAAAAAATCTTTTTTTTGTTATTGTAATAACTTGTTTTATCGTAAATAAAAATTTAGGAAGATAACGATTTAAAATAGTTTCTTAGACCACGCGACATTATAAATTGCTGAATTTGACGAGATCCGCCAATTATTTCTTGAATTCTTGATATATTCAAATAATCATGCATAAGTGTATTATCACAGAGCCCTGCACCTCCCATTAAGTTAGCGGCTTCGTAACACACTTTTTTAGATAATAATGCACAAGAATATTTATATTGACTTGCTGCTCCAACCATTGATTGTGAGATGTGGGCAGGTAATTCTCCACCATATTTCTCAACTTTATCGTCATAAGCTTCACAAAATTTTAATAATCCATGAGTAATTGATGTTGTTCTAGCCCATAAGTCAGTTAAAAGAAATCCTACTCCTTGAAAAAGCAAAATTTCTTGATCAAATTGTTTTCTCATATTAGCATAAATAACAGCATGAGATAAAGCGCCCCAACTTTCACCAACTCCACGAAGAGCAATTGCAATTCTTTCTGGGATTAATCCTTCAAAGAGATGTTCACGACCTTTTCCCACTTCAGCTAATACATAATCTTTTGGAATTCTAAGGTTAACTAAACGTTCCTTTCCTAGATAGAGTTTCGGTACCCATGGTATATAAATACGTTCACAATTCCAACCTTCCCAGGAAGTATTTATTAAGAATTGAGCCATCAGATTGCCATTATTCTTTTCCGCAGTCGCATACGCGACAGCCCATTTTGCTTTTGGAGCATTCGTGTTATAAATTTTTTCACCATTTAAAATGAAACTAGCATCTTCCTGCTCTTCACATGTAGTTAATTGGTGCACTGCATCAGATCCTCTTTCTGGTTCAGTGATTAAAAGGCATCCGAGAGAATCTCCAGTAACTAATTCTTTTAAAGCTTCTAATCTAATCGGGATGTTTTTATGATGCCAATAGATTGGATTTACACATATAACAGTTGCACCAGTTATCATAGCGAATTGAGGATCAAATAAATCAAGTGCGATTAATCTCATAAAATCTGCAACTAAACCATGCTCTTTATAATTTAAATCAACACATTCATAAGAATGTAGTCTTGTAATTAAACCTTCTTTACCAAAATCGGAACACCAATCATAAATATCTTCATCAGGTCCATGAGTTATCTGTTTCTCTTTTTCAAAATTTAAACAAAAGTGCTGGACTCTTTTTAGATAATCTAATTGCTCTTCTGATAATACAGAAAATAAATTATCATTTAGAAATTTATATCTATTTTTAAGGTTTAATTTTTCAAGAATTTCGTTATTAATAGCTTGTGTCTTAAATTTTGACATATCTTTTCACTTAATTTTAACAATTTAATTTGTAAAATTAATTTTAATCTTAATTAATTTTAAATTTAAAAAAATGTAATGAAATATAATTATTATTATAATTAGAAATTTCACCAAAATCAATAAATAGATATTTGTGATTAAAAGAATGGTAGAATTAAGAGAAGTTGTTATAGTTGATTATTTAAGGACTCCTATGTCGCGAAGCAGACCTAGTGAACCTGAACGAGATTTTTTCTACGAAATTCCTGCTGACAATTTAATGGCAATGGTAATTAAAGAAATAATGGCGCGAGCAAAATTCGATCCTTCTGAGATTGACGAACTTATAATTGGATGTGCTAACCAAGTAAAAGAAAATTTCCTATATGGTGGACGTCATTTAGTATTTTTAGCAGAACTTCCTGAAACTATTGCAGCAATTGGATTAGAAAGACAATGCGCGTCGAGCATGTCAAGCGTTCATATGGGGGCAATGGAGATAATGACTGGAAATTCTGATATAGTCCTTGCTGGTGGGATGGAACATATGACACGAATCCCTCGTGGTTCTGACTTTGCAATTCGCCATATAGAGCTAGGTGATGTAGAAAAATATCCAAATCATGCAAAATACAATTTAAAAACAGGTTTTTCGATGATTCAGACAGCGCAACAATTATGGGAGAACAATCCAGATATAACTCGTAAGGCTATGGATCAATGGAGCCTTAATTCACACGATAGAGCTATCAAAGCTCGGGATGACGGATTTTTTGATGGTGAAATCCTTCCTATTGAAGGAACACTGCCAGATGGTACCAAAAAATTTTTTAAATATGACCAATCTATACGTGGAGGGTCTACAATGGAAACTATGGGCAAACTCCGTTTAGTCTCGGAGGGGATTAATAAAGATCCTCAAATTACTGCTGGAAATAGTTCGCCTTTAAATGCTGGAGCAGGTTGTTGTGTTCTTATGTCAAACACTCGTGCTGATGAGTTAGGAATTACTCCTTTGGCAAAAATAATATCAATGGGATGGGCGGGTGTAAATCCAGGTATTATGGGAAGTGGTCCCGTTCCAGCGAGTAAAAAAGCCCTTCAAAAAGCAGGCCTACAAGTTAGTGATATAGATTTTTGGGAAATAAATGAAGCATTCGCAATTGTTCCTTTATATGCCAGTAAAGTCCTAAATATACCACACGAGAAAATAAATGTAAAAGGTGGAGCAGTAGCTCTTGGACATCCTCTTGGGGCAACTGGAGTAAGATTAGTCGGAACTCTTGCACGGATACTACAAAATGAAAATGGTGCATACGGTCTTGCTACTGCTTGCGTAGGTGGCGGTCAGGGTGTTGCTACTATAATCGAGAAGATCTAATTATTATTGAACAATTATAAAGCTTATTCAATAATTTAGAAAAAAAATAATCTTTCTTTTTCATCTTAATTATTAAAAATTTCTTTTCAACTTTTTATAATTGTCTCTAAATCACTAAAGAAAAGCTCTAAATTAAATAAAATGTTCTAATGTAGATCAAAATTACTTTTTTACAAAGCAATAAAAAGAATTTTTTTAATTATATAGATATTAGATTTTATATCCCAGGTTTTCAATCAAGAATTCAAATAGATTTATAAATCTTTAATTTTATAAAAAAAATATAAATTGGGGTTGTATAAGTGAGTGATGTGAAAAATAAAGAATCAGCTTCAGATGATCGCTTCAAAATAATCTTTAAAAATATTCCTATTCCATCATATATTTGGCAAATAAATCAAAATGATTTAATCCTTATCGATTTTAACTTTGCTGCTGAAGAAATTACAAATAATCAAATAAAAAATTACTTAGGAGTTAAAGCTTCAGAATTATATAAGAAGAAGCCAAAAATTTTTGAAGATTTGCAGCGCTGTGCAAAAGGGCAGATCAATTTTTCTAAAGAGATGAAATATCACATGAAATCTACTGATATTGAAAAAATTTTTGATGTTAAATTTGTTTTTGTTCAGCCTGATTTAGTTTTGGTTCATACAAAAGATATTACTGAGCGTAAACAAACCAAAGTTAAATTAAATGAATCTGAAGAAAATTTAAAAAAATTAAATCAAGAATTAGAACAAATGGTCGAAGTTAGGACTCAAAAATTAAAAGAATCGGAAGAAAAATTTAGAAGAATTACTGAACAATCTATTTTAGGTATTTGTATAATGCAGGATGATGTAATTAAATATTCAAATCAGAAATTAGCTGATATCTTCGGTCTCCAAATGCAAGAAATACTAAATCTGAAACCTGGAGAATTTATTAATACTATTGCTCCTGAATATCGAGAATTTGTTATGGAACAAGCAAGAAAAAAACAAGAAGGAGACAAAGATACAATAACCCAGTATACATACAAGGGGATAAAAAAATCAGGTGAAGAAATCTGGATTGAAAATTATTCAAAAACAATTGAATATGAACGTAGACTAGCAGATTTAATTACTCTTATTGAAATAACAGATAAAATAAAAGCAGAAAAAAAATTAAAGGAATCTGAAGAAAAATATCGGTTACTATTTGAAAATATGAACGATCTAGTAGTAGTTCATAATGATAAGTTCGAGTTTGAATATATTAATGAATCAGTTTTTATGAGTGTACTAGGATATTCAAAAGCTGATTTAATTGGTAAAACTAATGCAGAGATCATTCATCCCAACGATCTCAAAGGAGCAGTATTAGCTGCTAGTAAAATTCTAAGAAAAGGCACTGGATCTTATCAGGCAAGGTATCTACATAAAAATGGAAGTATTAAGTGGTTTGATACAACAGGAGGGATTTTTATTAATAGCAAAGGAGAAAAGAAAATTATTCGGATAATGAGAGATATTACCGAACGTAAGCAAGCGGAACTAAAATTAATCCAAGAAAAAAAATTCTCTGAGAGTTTGATTAATAGTAGTGTTGATGGAATACTTGCTTATGATCTTGAATGTCACTATACAATCTGGAATCCAGGAATGGAACGCATATCCGGAGTTAAAAAAGAGGACGCTTTGGGTAAATGTGCTTTTGAGGTATTTCCATTTTTGAAAGATATTGGTGAAGATAAGTTTTTCAATGATGCTCTAAATGGAAAACATGTTATTGCGAAAGACAGACCATATAAAGTACCTGAAAGTGGAAATACAGGATTTTTTGAAGGATATTATTCACCTTTATATGACGAAACAGGTAAAATCGTAGGAGGTGTAACTATTATACGCGATATCAGCGATCGAAAGAATTCGGAACACAAATTAAAAGAACATGCTAGACAGATTGAATTTCTAAACCAAATTATAATAGCTGGCAATAAATCTAAAAGTTTATCTTTGTTATTAGAAAATGTCTTAAGTTCTACCATGGATTTTATGAATTTTGAAGCTGGTGGAATATATTTAATTAATGAACCGAAAAAGATTGCTGAACTTGTATTTCATAAGGGGCTTTCTTCTGATTTTATAGAAAAAGCAAAACAGATAAAGATTGATGTAAGCCCTTTTAATACTGTTTTCATTGATGGAAAGTCTACTTTTGAAGATGATTATTCAAGGTTTAGACCTGTCCAATCAGAAAAAACAGGATTCTTATCTTCGGCTAGTATCCCGTTATTTTCGAAAGGTAAAATTATTGGGGCCTTAAATATTGCATCAAAAAATTGTCATTTTTTCTCAGACATAGAAAAAGATACACTTAAATCTTTAGGAAGAGAAATTGGTACAATAATCACAAGAATGATGGCTGAAAAAAAATTAAATGAATCTGAGAAGCGATATAGGCATCTTGCAAATGAATTGGAGATGATTTTGGACAATATTCCTAGTCTAGTATTTTCTAAAGATACAGAAAATAATTTTATTCGAGTTAATAAATATTTTGCTGATGCTCAGAATTTACGAAAAGAAGATATGGAAGGATTAAGCTGCTTTGATATATATCCAAAAGAACAAGCACAAGCGTATTGGGATGATGATTTAGAAATAATAAATAGCAGACAACCAAAATTAAATATAGTAGAGCTACGAAAATCTGAAAAAGGTAAGAGATGGGTAAATACAAGTAAAATACCCTATATTGGTGAGGATGGTAATGTTAAAGGGATTATTGGTATTGCTACAGATATAACTGAAATTAAATTAGCAGAGGAAAAATTGAAAGAAATTAATAAATTAAAATCAGAATTAATGACAAGGACGTCCCATGAATTGAAAACTCCTCTTGTTTCAATTAAAGGTTTTGCGGATTTATTATTAAATATATATAACGATAAACTTGATAATGATGTGATTTCAATTGTAGAAAATATTAAGATGGGGTGTGAACGCCTTGAAGGTTTGATAAAGGATCTTTTAAAAAGTTCTCATTTAGAATCTGGTCAAATGCAATTGAATCTTTCTCGAGAGGATTTATCATTTCTAATAAAATTTTGTGTGAATGAATTAGAAAGGCTCGTAAAAGCAAGAAATCAAAAGATTAAATTAAAAATACAAGAAAATTTAATAACTAATTTCGAGAAAGAACGAATTTACGAAGTAATTAGTAATCTAATAACTAACGCAATGAAAAATTCGCCGCCAGACCAAGAAATCACAATTCAAACAGAAATTAAAGATCATTTCTACATTGTTTCTGTAAAAGATAATGGTATTGGCTTTACAGAAGATGAAAAAGAGAAGATATTTACTCAGTTTGGAAAAGTCGAGCGCTACGGTCAGGGTTATGATCTTGAAATAGAAGGTACTGGTTTAGGATTATATATATCGAAAAAGATTATAGAATTACACGGAGGAGAAATTTGGATGGAATCAGAAGGAAGAAATAAAGGATCCACTTTTTATTTTTCCTTACCTGTAATTAAAAGTTAATACAAATTCAAAATTTTAAACGATTAAATTAAAATTACCATTTCATAAATTGTATTTTCTTGCTCTTGGTAAGACTTTATTTGAAGATTTTCATTTATCTTCAAAGATAGATTGATTTTCATATTCATCAATTATGAGAATTAAAAAATAAAAAAAGAATGAAAATTTAGTTTAAAGAATAGAAAATTCTAATCTCTAAAACCATAATATACGCTAATTAGCAATAAGAGCGTCTCACGTAGAGAAAATTCGTAAATTGGTAAGATCGCCACTATTAAATCCGTGCCTATTGTGTAGCATATTAGCGATATAACTACTGCTATGAATGTAATTATCGAAAGTATATTTTTACCTTTTAACTCCCACCAACTTTTTACTTGTTTCTCTATATTGATGAGAATTTCAAATTCAGAAAGAGATTTATAATTATCAATGCTTGTAATTTGACCTGTCAATCTTTTTTTTTCTCTAGAATTCTTAATAGCTCTAAAAATAGTACCAATAATAAATAGGACAACAATTATTAAGATATCATATAAGGTATTAGTGATTTCAAAAGGTACTTTTGGACCAAAAGTGTTTATAATTAAGATTAACACTAACATTGAAACCAACATAATTCTTACAGAATATTTTGGCAGATAAAGAGGCTCTTTATCTATTTCATCTCTTGTTTTTGTTTCCTCGGGATATTTTATGTCTCTTATAACATGTAATTTGTCCTTACTGCCCCGTCTTGTTTCAAAATAAAAGGCAACAACTACGAAAATTGCATTAATTATTAAACCAGGAACTGTCTGACCACTAAGTAAATATGTGAACGGGAATGCGACGATTAGAATAGTTATTAATGCTCTAACCGTTCCGCGAGGCATTCCAAGAGGATGTCCTTCAATTTTACCACCTTCTCCGAAGCGATTTATAACACACCATATAAGTAGGATTCCGCACAAAAACCAACTTATCATAATAATTATAAATTGAGTTTAGACAATATATTAATCTTTTCTTTTTAAACCCGTTGAAAAAATATAACTCTTTAATCATATCGATTTATTATTAATTAGAAATTTTTCAATTTGATTATTTTTTAATGAAGCATTTCCTCGATTTGCGATAAATATTCCAAGGATGATTTTTATTACTGTATTTTCTTCATTCTTTTTGCTAAAAGAGTAATAAATATTAGTAATTCTTAATTATTTGAAATCTATATGATCTAAGAAATCAAAACAAAAGAGTTTGCTTTATGGTTAATTTTTTTAATAAAGAAGAAATGGAGGTAAATACTGCAAAAGTTAGGAATTACTTTTATGATTATTTAAATAAAATAAAATATAAAGGAATTTTTGGAGTTGCCAGTTTTTCAGTAGTGTACAATAATTTAATGCCTATTCAACAAATAAAACTAAAAGAAATACTTGAAGCTAATTTTAATGATTTTGTAAAAACGGGTTCTATTATTTCTTTAGGTATTTTTTATTATCCGCAGATAATAGATTGTATTAATGTTAAAAAGAATGGTGATATTGATAAAAAACTATGGAACCACTATAGTGATGAATATAAGCATCTTAATGAATTATTAAAAGTCATAGCAAATAAAATTGCTGAGTTATTTAATGGGATGGCAATTCCTCCGACTACAGAGACCCCTTCAGACCACGTAAAAAATGTAAAAGATTATTTTCCAAAAACAATTTCTCATAGAATAGTTGCTGAATTTGCTGGAGTAGGGTGGAGAGGAAAAAATGAATTAATTATAACTGAAAAGCAAGGTCCTGCAATTCGCTTTGCCTCGGTTTTAATTAACATTCCATTGAATCAAGGAAAGCAAATGGAAAACAAATGTTATTCTTGTACAGCTTGTTTGGAAGTCTGTCCTTTTTTGAGAAATAAAGATAGTTTAGAAGATTATAGAGAAAATTGTAGAAAATATATCATATCATTAGGATTAAATCATGATGTATGTGGAAAATGTATAAAAGCTTGTTATGAAAAGTTTTATTCCAGGCTTTAATTAATACTTGATTGATGGTAATGGTAGAAAAAATGGAAATTAAAAATATTTTAATCTGTGGATTAGGAGGGGTTGGGGGATATTTTGGGGGAAGAATCGCTCATAAAATTGCTCAATTAAATAATGTGGAGTATAATATATATTTCCTTGCTCGTGGACCTCATTTGAAAGAAATTAGGAAAAGAGGATTAAAATTAAAAACTTCAAATGGAGAAGAATTAATTTGTAAACC
>JBHLME010000065.1:0-24469 GCA_048938445.1 Promethearchaeota archaeon
AATTTTACAGGTGAAATGACATTTGAAAAAGTTTGGCAAATTAATGATATAATGGTAAGAATCCGTCGGGAATGTTTTTCTCAGACAGAGAAATATAATATAATGCAATTATTATGGAAAACTTCGGATTTTTCAGAATTCATTGAAGATGATATAAGTCCTGGAATTATAGAGGATTATATTTTAGAAGAACCTGATGAAGAATTCAAGCAATTTGTAATTGAAAAATTAAGTGATGATAAATCCCAGTTTAATGTTGATAAATTAACTCGATTTGGAATGTCGGCGATTAAGAAAGCGTTAAGTGTAATGGATAAGGAAGAGGAGGTTTAACATTAAAATGAAAATAACAAAGCTTCAATTTAAGAATTTCATGGGATATCACAATTTAAATTTACCGAAAAACGAAGAAATATTTCCAGAAGGTTTAATTGTTATTAGTGGAAGGAATTCGTATGGAAAATCGACAATTTTAGAAGGCATTTTATTTGCTTTTTTTGGACCAAGTATATTTATTGGAAGAAAAGCAGATTCATTTATAACTTATGGTCAAGATCAAGCAGAACTTTATGTATTTTTTATTCTTGATAATATAAAATATTATATTTTTCGTAAATGGGGCAGGACTGGAAGTACAAGTATAAAATTATTCGAAATGGAAAAAAGGAGTAATAAATATCGGGAAATTAAAGATTTTAACCTAACAGAATTTTTTGAGATTTCAAAAGAACAGGCGTTAAATACTGTTTTTGTTCGACAAGGAGAAATAGAAGAATTAGCAAATATAAAGGGAGCTCAACTCAGAGATATGTTAATTAACTTATTTAGACTCGATATCATAGATGATTCATTAAAATATTTAGATCAGGAAATGAAATTGAAAAAACTAGAAAAATCAAAAATAGAAAAAACTAAAGTACCAATTGAAAGAATAGAAGCAGATATTAATCGCGTTAAACAACAGGTTGAAAATGATACAAAGGAAGTTCAAAATAATAAAAGAAAGAAAAAAGATTTAGAAAAAGAATTAATGAGATATCCTCCTAAAAATTTAATTTCTGAATTGGAGAATCAATATAGAAATAAAGATATTGTTGAAGAAAAATATAAATCATATAAGCAGAATTTTGAATCAAAAATTCAACAATCTGGTTTTAATGTCAAGGATTTTTCTTCAATAGAGAAGATTGACCATACCCTAAGGTTAAAAGATAACGCAAAATCTCAATTAGAGGAAATATTAAGTGAATTAAATAAAAAAAAGCAAGCAACTATAAGAGGTAAAGGGATTACAAGAGGAAAAATAAATGATTTATCTGAAAACATAAATTTAATGAAAGAGAGTTTTTCTTTCGAGGAAAAAAATGGTAAAAGTAAAATAGCAAAGTGTCCAACTTGTCAGAGTGAGTTAACTAAGGAGCATTATGATGAAATGATGAAAAAATTTGAAAATGAACTCAAATTAAAAGAAAAAAAAATGGTTACAATAACTGAACTAATAGAAGGTATAGAGATAGAAATTAAAGGTCATCAGGAAGAATTAGATAGCATCAAAAGACATATTGCTACTATTCAAGGACTTAAGTACGATTATTCAAATTATCATGTTCATGAGAAAGAAGTAATGCAAATTCAACATGAAATTGATAAATTTATTAGAGAAAATAAAATTCTCTTTAAAGAAACAAATTCAAAATCACTTAAAAGTCTTAGAGAACAATCAGAAAAGATTATTAATGAATTAAAATTAATAGAAAAAGATATTACCAAAAGAATTGAGGATATTGAATCAAATGAAAAGCGAATAAAAGAACTTACTAAAGAAATTGAAAAAATGAAAGAGTTAGAAAAAAAAATTGGTGATATTGAAATAGATCTTGAGCATTTCATAAAAGCAAAAGAGTACGTGCGTCGATTTGTCACTGAATATATGGTTGTAAAGCGTTTGGTTAAAAATATAGCATTAAAAACTGATAGATATATAAAAGATTTTACATCAGGGCAATATAGTGATTTAATTTTAGATTTATTTGGAACTAAAAAAACTGGTCTTTCTTTAAAAATAAAAGATCATTTTAATGGACAATATGAATCAATAGAAGTTTTATCAGGAGGAGATCGAACTGCTCTAGGAATCGCATTAAGATTGGCTATAAGTGAACTAATGAGCATCATTCGACCGACTAAAGAATCACCTAAAAAAAATCCCAAAATCAACTTTCTTTTATTAGACGAACCATTAGCGGCTTTAGATGAGAACCGTAGAGAGCGAATCTTAAAATATTTAATTAAATCTAAGACCTTTTCTCAGATTTTCTTGATTACTCACACAGCAATACCACCAGATATTCAAACACATAAAATATTAGTAGAAAAAGACCATTCTAATGGTCAAAGTAATGCCCGATTTGAAAGAAGTCAAATATTATATTAAGGATCATTTGATTGCCCTCAAGTTCTTTTTCTTTTTTAAATAAAATATCAAAAACATTAAATATAATGTGATAAGTGAAATACTATGGCGAAAAAAAAAGCTCATTCAATAAATATTAACGGGGAGCAATTTAAATTACTCATGCAATCGATGACAATCACAAATTTAAAAGAAGTGATAAATCACTACAATGAAAAATATGTAGTAAATAACACCAAAACAGAAAAATTGAAGGGTTTTTCTTCTTTAAAAAAGGAGGAATTAATTGATTTCATAGATTCTGCTATTAAAGATAAAGAAAAACAAGAACTATATAAGAAATTTGAACCTAATGTTACAAAAAAATTAGTTCAAGAAGCATTATCATTAATTAGTGGAGAACATAAAGTAGAGAAGGTTCAACAAGCTTCAATAACACCTGGCGGCAAGGGATATAAAATTTGGTTTAAAAGTAAATATGGAATGCATGAAACGTCCGTTGAAATTACGAATGATGGTGTAGAACGGAGTTGTGACTGTCGATTATCAAAATTAGGAGGTATTTGCATACATCAAATAGCAATTTATTTGATGCTAATAAATAAGAAGGTTATAACGCTGTCAAACTTACCCTTTAAAGTAACTAAAAAGACTTTTGATCCTATTCAAAAAAGGTTAGATTTAATTGCTACCCAAAGTTTATTTAAAGAAGAACCTGCGATAATGCTTTCAAACGGATATAAGATATATGTTAACGGGGATATAGTAACTTATGAATGGACAGGAGATTTTCCTGGAAAAAATACAAGAGATTTTTCAGTAGAGGATGGTGATGTTGATTCATGGATTTGTAATAAAATAGTTGAAGTAATGTTAAAACACATTAAAGTTAAGACAAAGGAAGGTACTCCCGAAAAGATTGTTATTGATTCTTATAGCGTGGTTGAAAAAATAATTGAAAGAGAAAATTTGGTAAAAAAAATTCTTAGAAAATTTAATGCCTTAGAAGATCCTTCATTACCATCAAATAATGAGGAATTAGAAGAATTTTTAAAAAGTGATCTAAAAGAAAGTGTTTCAGTAGTAAAAATGACACCACCATTTAAAGCTTATGATGGAAATGATCCATTTTTGTTTGTTAGTTATACTCATAAAGATAAACCTATTGTTTATCCTATTATAAAAAAATTACATAAAAATGGAGTAAAAATTTGGTATGATGAGGGTATCCCTCTTACTACTGATTGGGGTGATATTTTAGGCCAGAAGATTATTGATTGTGATCTTTTCGTGTCATTCATTTCTCCTAATGTAAATAATTCTGATAATACTCAAAAAGAAATTAAATATGCATGCTTGAAGAAAAAACCATATATTTCAATCCACTTAGAAGAAACAAACTTAAATCCTGGAATAGAAATGATCTTGCAAGACATTCAAGGTATCCTGAAATACAAAATGGACGATGATACATTTTATAGCAAATTAATTGAAGAAATTAATCAACTACTACCATTATAATTTATTTGATGTTTTATTTAAAAACCTAAAGCAAATAAAAGAAGACTTAATATATTAAAAACTATAAAGCCGATTAGATAATATACGGCCCAATATTTCCTTATTTTTTCATTTTTAATGTAATCATTAATATATAACATTATAGCAGGATATAGCCATATTTGAACTCTAAATGGAGTGTATCCATTCCTGAAGATAATATTTAAGAAATTATTTTTAAAAAGTAGCTCCTCTCCTACTAAAGTCTGTGCACCACCGGCTCTTTCAATATATTGAATTATTAATTCAGGATAAATAATGAAAGGAACATTTGATACTAATAACCAAATGAAAAACATGCTAATGAAAATTAACTTACGATTTGATTTAAAAAACAATAAGGGTAAAAAGATAATAAAAATTGGTTTAAATATTCCAAAAGCGATTATAAAACCGGCAAATATATTATACAAAATAATAGTTTGGTTTTTTGACGTATATTTGGATGAATATCCCTCATCCTTTTGAATTTTTTGGGCTTTATCTAAACAAATATAGCTTAAAAAACCACACGCTAATAATAGGGTGTCAGAATTTTCCGTATAAATCTCATTAACCATCCCTAATATTAAAACGAGTATGGCAAAAACTAATAATTCAAAAATATTACGCATATCTTTTGAAAATAGAAGGGTTCTCCAGATTAATACAATAATAATTATTTTTAAAATGATCCATATGGCTACTCCATAATAAAAAGGTATGAATTTTATCCAGAAAAACTCAACCACAAATGCAGAAGTATAAACATACCAAATATCATTATAAATCATGGGATAATTTTCAAAGACTTGTTTAAAAACATAAAAATCGCAAAATGGTCTAACACTTACGCTTGATTTAAAAAAAAATTCAATAATAAGTGAATATACTAGTGCTATAGAGATTGGGATTATTGGAAGAATTAATAAAAGTTTTTTTGTCTTCTGAGATAGATCATCCATTTTATGTAATAAGCCTCATTTAGAATATTTTATATTATTAACGACTTTAAATTAAATTTTCGAATAAATCATGGATAATATAATTTTTATATAAACGTTGAATATAAGTTATTTGTCTTAATCCAAAGTAAAGAAATTGCATTTAAAATTAAAATTATATATTAATAGTTTCCATAATGATTATATTTGAATTAAAAGAGGAAGACTATGAAATTGTAGACTTAGATGATGAAGATGTTTCAATAAATTCACTATTGAGTACGGATAAAATTCTCTATTTCATAGATTCAAGGAATTCTATAGTATGGGTATGGGAAGGAAAAAGTACGAATACTAAAATGAAGTTTATTGCTGCAAAAATTGCCTCCAATATTAGAGATAAGTACGGAATAACATATAATATATCTATTGTAGACGAGGATAATGAACCTGAAGAATTTTTAAGCATCATTGAAATCGAAGAAGAGGTCCCCATTAGTCAATAAAAAAGATATCTCTATCACTGAAGAAAATGTTAATATAAGGCTAATTCAATTTAGATTGTTAGAATATTTTATACTATAGAGATAAGAAACCGGAGCAAAACCATTTAAAGGTTTATTATAACTATTTTATTGTAATTTATTAATATTTCTTAATTATTAGTAAAAAAAAATATCAATATGACAGATAGTAAAATTCTTAAAAAACTTGAAAAAAAAGAGAATTTAGAAAAAAAAACGATACATGAGATTTTTGGAGCCCAAAAAGTTAAATTATATAAAATAAAACATTTCATGTTTGATTTTGGAGGTGTTATGGTAGAGAGATCCTTCGCTTTTAAGAATTTTTTAGACATTATAAAACATGATCACATTATAAAAAAAGAGTTTCAGAATGACCATAAATTTAAAGAACAGAGAAAAAAGCTCAGTGCAGGTGTAATTAATGCACGAGAATTATTAGAATTTATTTTTGAGGAGTATTATTATCCATACCAAAAAATTGAAGGTTCTTTACCACCTAAAAAAATTAATATTGATTATTATCTAGAGTTATGGTTCCAATTATATTCTCGTTTTGTCCACTTATCTTCAGAAATGGAAGAAATTGTTACAAGATTGCATAAAGCAGGTTATATTGTTAGCCTAATCTCAAATACTTTTGATATTCATGCAAAATGCAATGAATTAAAAGGATTTTACAAAATATTTGATCACGTGTTTTTATCTAATGAAATTGGCTTAATAAAACCGGATAAAAACAAATATCTACATGTTTTAGAAAATTTAGATGCTAAACCAAAATCTTGTTTCTTTATAGATGATAAACCAAGAAATCTCATTACTGCTAGAGAATTAGGAATAATAGTAATAAAATTTGAGTCCATTAAAAAATTCAAGAAACAATTATCTGAGTTAGGAATTGAAGAAATTAGCGAAAATTTAAGGGAAGAGATTCAAAATAAATACAAACAATATGAACAGAAAAAAAATGAATATAAAAAAGCGAAGAAAGAATACAAAAAAGTGAAGAAAAAGAAAAATACATTTTCAGGGAAAATTCATCATAAAATTAAAAAGAAAAAGTATGAAGAAAAGAAAATTGAATATAAAGAGATGAAAGAAAAAAAAAAAAGAGATTTAGAAAGGAAATTCACACTTACTTAATTAAAAAATTACAATTTACAATTAGGGGTATTATTTTCTATTATTTTTATTTTTATAAGGTTCAGTTTCAATATTCAAGATAAAGATTTTTGAATATAAAATAATTCCCGTAATAAAAGGTATTAATAAATCAACCAAAAATTAGATATATTAAATAATGGTAAAATATATTATAATATTTATCATCTAAATAGTATTTAGATATAATCAAATAATCATTATTACATTAATTTGAAATCGGGAGATAAAATGAACTTAAAAATTTTAAAACCAAAAAAAAATCCTTTAGATGAGATTAACAAGCAATATTTAACTGAAGCATCATATGCTATTGAAATTCTGTATAATGACATTAATGATTTATGTGAAGGGCATTTAGAAAAAGAGGATCTTGCTAAAGTTATTTCCTGTGAACAAAAATGTGACCGCTTGAAAGAAAAATATGTTGAAATTCTTTTTAAGAATAAAAGAGGTTTACCATTTTTAATTGAAGATCGTTATTATATAATAAATAAGATTGATAAAAAGATTGTTGGATTGTGTGAATTTGTTGCTAGATTCTTACGAGTTTTTCCATTTGAAATATATAAAGACTTAATAGATGAGATTAAAGCTATTAATCAAAAATTCTTCGATTCAACAAGCGAATTGATTAAATGTTTAGATTTAATTGAGATGGATTTTAATTTAGCATATAAAAAGACATTTGAAATCGAGAGTATAAGGAGAGAGGCCCGTGAGATTAAATTTACCATAATGGAAATTTTATTTAAGAAAAAAGGTGATGATCTTCGGGTATACCTCACTAGCAAACTTGTTCAATATATTTATGATATTATCAATAATGCTGAAGAGATTTCGGATTACTTGAGAGGTTTAATAATTAAATATCCATCAAAATAGTAAAATAAGGGAGAATTATACAAATGAGTGGTGCTACTGCTTTTACTATTTTTGTAATATTCATTGTAATCTCATTACTAATTGCTTTTGCTATTGGAGCAAATGATGAGACGTTTGCTACAGTTTATGGAAGTAAAACACTTACTATAAGGGAAGTCATGATCTTAGCAACGATTTTCGCTATTTTAGGAGCCGTCATTCTTGGAGAAGCGGTGAGTGAAACGGTTGGAAAAGATATTCTGATAGTACCAAAAATTACAAATGCAATTACTATAACTGTTCTTATTTCTACAACTATATGGTTAATTACATCATCAGCTCTAGGATTGCCAATTTCAACAACTCATGCTACAATGGGAAGTATAATTGGTATTGGAATATTATATGGAATATCATATAATACAATAGGAATAAATTGGTTTTCAATATTAGAAATGAGCTTTTGGTGGATCTTATCACCAATAATTGGTTATGTTGTTACATTTGGTGCTTATAAATTAATCCATAAATACGTAATAAATAAGCTTCAAGGATTCAAACAATTTGAAAAAACAGAAAAGATATTTGCAATACTTTTACTACTAACTATTTGTTGGACTGCCTTTTCAAGAGCAGGAAATGATTGTAGTAATGCGGTAGGGATAGTTCTTGGTGCATCTGAAGGTATAAGTAGCAATTTATACTTATTTTTGCTAATAATCGGATTTTTTTTTGCTATAGGAATAATATCATTAGGAAGAGGATTAATAAAGAATGTTGGTACGATGACTGAGCTTCGACCCAGTACTGCTTTCGCAGCAGAAATTCCTACCACAATTATATTGTTTATTGGAACTTTACTTGGAATACCATTATCAGGTTCACACATGCTAGTTGCATCATTAATAGGGTTAGCTAAAGCTCAAAGTGCTCCAAAGAGTAAAAAATCGAAGAGAGTAATATTAATATGGTTTCTAACATTTCCAATGGCTGCAATTGTAGCAATAGTACTCTTTTTTCCAATAGATCTACTTTTAAGACCATTTACTTAATTTTTTACGAGAAATTTCTTTTTAGAATCATTTATTTTTCTAAAAATAATCAATTTATGACTTGCTTAAAAGAAAAATAAAAAAAAAAAATTAAATAAATATTTAAATATCCTTATCTTGAACGGTTTTTCTTCCATTAGCTTTAGCTCGAGCAATTGCCTTATCAAGAATGGAAATCATGATATCATTCAATGCCCCTCCATCAAGAATTCCACTAGAAGTATTGCATTCTTTACTTTTTATATATTCTCTAACCTTAGATTTTACAAAAAGAGAATCTCCTCCTGCTTTGGGAGCGGCTTTTTCTTTTTTCGCCATTTTTTTCAACCTCTTATTTTTCTATTTATAATTATTAAATTATTAACAATTATCCTGTTTAGATTATTTTTATTTCAAAATTAAATTTAATAATTAAATTGGGTATCTGAATTATTAAATGTTATTAAAAATTTAGAACATTTTAAAACAATCGATAGAATAAAAAATAAGATAATGACGAGAAGGATCAATTTAGATTATTATTTTTTCAAATTTTATGATATATTAACTTAAAAATAACAAAATAATAATAAAAAAAATAAGTAAGTTAAGGATTTTTGTAATCATGTAGAAAAATAATAATATAGATATTTCTAACTACTTGGGCGGAGCAATTACAATTTCAATACTTGAAACATTATTGGTTTGCTTATTTTCACCTTTAATCTGTTCAGTAGCAAGAGTTATATCCTTATATGATATTCCTTTTAAAAATCTATTTCTTAATATTTCACAAACATCCACAGCATGAGAGATAGCTCTACCTCGAGCTTTAACCGTGCAATCTTCTCCCTTGTTAAGAACCATCATTGCCGCCATAACATAATTCATAGTAGGACGACGCCCGATAAATACTGAGTTTTCTTCTTTTGACATTTATTTGACCTCTATTTCAGTTTTTAGTTATATTATTGTGTTATAATTGAATTTTGATTTACTTAATGTCATATATATTGTTTTGTTCTTGATTAAAAATACTTAATTACTATTTAGAATTCATGATATTTACTATTAGATTAGCTAAAAGTAAAATACAATCTGTAGAATTATAGGATTGTTATAAATTTTATTAATTAATAAAATTTAGTAAACATATTGCTAATTTAAAGTTTTCGTATCTTCCTTATATTTTTGTAAATCTTTTCCATTTTCTACATTTCTTTCATTTTCCTTTTCCTTGATATAATCGAATATCATTGAAATACCGAGATAAAAAATAATTATGATTAAAATTATATATAATAATCCTGATCTATCAAAAATTAATTTAATCCATCCAATATATGGTATTCCTCCAATAACAACTCCATAGACAAATTCTTCTCTTACAAAGTAAGGATCTGGTATTTCATTATTATCACCTTTCGTTTCAAAATATAACACTCCACTATAATTATGTATCCCAATAACCCGATGAACTACCGGAATTGAAGGATCTGATGACCAAATAGCATGGAAAACAATTATGGATTCATTTTGTATTTCTGAACCATCCACGCCCTTTACGAATAACATGTCTCCTTCATTTAAAGTTGGGCTCATAGATCCTGAAGATACGACAACAACAGGAGTTTGGGTATTCAGAGAGAGTTGTAAAGTTGAAAAGGTGATAAATGAAGCTAAAACGGCAATAATAATTACAACTATAGGAATAAGGAATTTCTTAAATGATTTGACTTTCTCTATCACAGTGTTTATTTTCTCTTTATCCATTTTACTAAACTTTTTCCTAGACGTGAATAACTAGATATATTATATTATTATTATAATAATATGAATATAAAGAAAGCATAGAAAAAAAAGATTGATAATTTTTAAATTAGTTATTGTTCTAATGCTTTTAAAATTAGATCCGTTAAATCAAGCATCTTTATATTAGATCCGAGCAATTCAATAGCATCAGATAGATTCCTATAACAAAAAGGACATGTACTCACGAGATATTTTGCACCTGTTTTTACTGCATCTTCTATTCGATTTTTAGCTATTTCAATTGATAGCTCTGGGAATCCTTTTTTAACCCCTCCTCCAGCACCACAACACATTGCTGATTCTCTATTCGTATCCATTTCAATGAAGTCGGAGATTTCATTTAATATTATTCTTGGAGCATCATAAACACCCATGTGCCTGCCAAGATGACATGGGTCGTGATAAGTTGTTTTTATACCTAGATTTTTCAATTTAGAACTGTTATTTTTAATGAAATCTGCTAAAAATTCTACAGTATGTAAAACTTCAATATCTTTTAATTTTTCTAGATAATCTTTTTTCAAGGTTCGATAACAACCTGCACAACTAGTAATAATTTTTTTTATACCTCGTTCTTCGAATAATTTAACATTTTTTTCAGCGACATTTTCGAAAGCTTTCCTATCTCCTGTTCTCATCGCCACGCTTCCACAACAAATTTCTTTTTCACCAAATACACCGAAATTAATACCTAATTTATTTAATATTTTAGCAGTATCTATTGCGACGTTTTGAATCTGGGGTGTTAAAGCAGCAGTACACCCTACAAAATATAAAATTTCCACATCTTCTTGAATTGCATCTTTTATCTTGAAATCTAATTTTTCAATCCAGTTGCTTTTTTCTTTATTATCTCGCTCATAGGGGTTCAATAATTCAACAAGAGCTCTATTCATGGGAATCTGTGCTTCAATTGGATAACCCGCTTCTACTAAATCCGCCCTTAAAGCCTCAAATACATTCACGTGATCAATCCAATCATGAGTTTTAAACTTGACATATTCATTGTGGGAATTATGACAAAAATCTTCACAAGAACCACATAATGTACATTGAAAAATTATATCGCTTATCTCTTGGCTTAATTCTAAATCACCCCAAAAGAGCCCTTTCAGGATCATATTTTTACCTCGTGAAAAAAAAGGTTCAAATTTCGGTGTAATATCCGTTTTTAATACAGGACAAACATAATAGAATCCTTTCTCTGGCCAATTTGCAGCCCTACATTGCCCACATTGAACACATGCTAATGCTGCCTCTTTTACATGCATTAAATTCTTTAGTTGAGTTTTAGTATCTTCTTGTTTTTTCTCTACTTCTATAATTTACCTCACCATTTAATAATGATCTGTCAAATAAAACTTCCCAGGACTTAAAATTCCATTGGGATCGAGTGCTTTTTTCATTGTTATCATAAAATTGTAATATTCTTCACTTAAAGCGCCAGAATCTACTAATGTACGTCCGATTATTTCACCCATCCAATAATGAACACCGCCTAATTCTTTAATTTGCATTGTTAACAAATCTTTCCATAATTCCTCTTGAAGTTCTCTGTTTTCTCTATTGGTAGTAAAGGAAAGACCTCCAGTAACATCAAGATAATTTGGATGGACTCCAAACACTATGAATTCAGCACTAGCATTGCCAAGTGATAAGAGTTTTTTGGAATTTTTCCTGTTAAATTCATCATATAATTCAACATATTTGGGCAATTGATTAGTCCTACACTTTAAACAAGTCCCGCAAGAAGTAGTATCTGCACCAACAAGCCCCCAATATATGTGAGCCCATTGCCATCTACCATTCTCCTCATAAAACCATTTTGCAATATTCCCATCTTCTACGTTAGACCCAAAATCTTTAAGATCCATCCCTTTTGCCATTTTTTCAATTTTTTCTACTTGAATATCTAATTCCTTTTGCGTGTCAGCTACGGTGACATAAAATAATACGCTTCCCTTTATTCTCTTATCTGCCCATCCTTGAACTAACCTTATTCCTTTCAAGTACATCGCATACTGCCTCGTATAGTAATAAAAATCATGAATCGGAACTTGCGAATGTTGCCATTTCATCATAAGTTCTGATGCTTTTACATATTCTTTCATTTCAGGGGTGTTTCTAATTTCATAAGTATTATATGCAGCATATTCGGGAATTGGATATAAATTAAAGGATGCTTTTGTTTTTATTCCATGAATCCCCACATCACCTAGAAATAATCCACTATAATCTGGACCTAATCCAAATCTAGTAAAAGGCTTGTCGCAAAAAGAATTTGCTTTTGCACCAGTAAAAATGAGTTCTCCAGTAGGTAAAACCACTTCTAATCCAACACATTGTTCTGTTACTGCACCATACATCGCCGCACCACCGCCTCCAACTGTATTATTGGAAAGACCACCACCTATTGTTGCTGAGAAGCCCGAACCAGGACCAGTTGAGCCTGTGTAGTAACCAATACCTACTTTGCTTAATTGTTCACATAATTCACTCCATGAGATACCAGTCTCAACTGTTACTATTAAACTTTCCTCATCAACATCTAAAATTTTATTCATTCTGGTTAAGTCGATTACAACACCTCCATCACCAATAGGTTTAGCCCCACCAGTTAGATCTGCTCCACCACCTCGTGGTATGAGTTTAATTTTTTCTTTATTTGCAACTTTTATTATATCCGCTACCTCTTCAGCATTACCCGGCCTTACTACGACATCGGGAATTCCCTGCAAGACAGTATCACAATTCATTGAATAAGAATAACATATGGGTTTTGAATCAGAGACATACTTAGTTCCTACAATATCTTCTATTTTTTCATAAACATTTTGCAATTAGTTCACATTCCACATATTTTATTAAAATTAAAAAATAATAGTTTATTCAAGAACCACTCCATTAGGAAGTATCATGTCACATTGGACATAGAATGCAGATAAGTCAGTATCAGCATGTTGAAATATTTCATGGCAAATATCATACTTTGAATATTCCGTGTTTACAAAATTTACTTTTGCACTCATTTTCGTCTTGAAGTTATCAAATTTCAAATATGTTGCCGTCTTTTGTTTGAGTACTGGATTTGAGTTATCAGTAATATCAGGAATGATTTTCAAGTTGTATAATGGCATTAGACTCTCGATCATTGCTTTAGGATCTAACTTTGGTGGTTCATCAGAAACCTCAACTTCCATATCAAGAAATTTAATACCTCTTCTGGTTAAACTACCTCTTACCTTGTTATCTTTTAATTCTGAGAGTTGAATATCTGCAATTTTCTTAGGATATCCCCAAATTTCTCTTCCAGCACAAAGGGCATCATCAGTAGTTACGTAGATGTTTAACACAAATAAACCCATTTTATTACCATGTTTACATGTTAACATTATCAAGGATTCATTATAAGGGCCAATTGTCGTGTCCGGATATTCTGTAATAAAAAGAACATCTGAAGTTCTCAAGGCTCTGAAACCTGGAGGTAAATACTTCTTTTTAACGTCTAATGGCGTTTGAAATAAAGATATAATTGCTCTCATTTGTGGATAATGGTAAGGAGGGGGAGGAAATAACCCACATTGATGAGGCATTGAATAATCTATCTGTTGTTCATATTCTACCATTTTTTTTCACTTTTTTGCATATTTAAACTGTAAATTTTTTTACTAATTTTATTTTGATTTGTTTATATTTAAATATTTATAAATAGGTATACTTCGTTTATCATATTATGAATGAAAAAAAAGATAATGTAATCTGTACCCGTGTGGATGATCACCTTTTAACATATATTCAAGATTATTCAAAAAAATATGATCTCTCAGTCAGCAAATTAATTCGAGATTCATTGATGTATTACTTACAATATGCTCGAAAAGATGAGGATTCAATCGCTCCAATGATATTTTTTGCTAAAGGAGAATTTACATATCTTATTGATAATTTAAATGAGGAACAAATGAAAGAACTTGCGGATAGTTCATATCAAACAGCACTCCGGGGAATCGAGAATTATATTTTAAGAAGACTAAACCAAAAATTTGATCCTCTTAAGATAAAACCTCGATCTTTAATGATGATTCTTAATAGGGCAATTTTAAGTTATGGTGCCCAAAATTGGTTGAATGACATTCAAACTAATATTCACGCCAATAAGATTTCTTATGCTGCCACTCATAACTTCAGCTCGAATTTCTCTATTTATTTAAAATATTTCATTTCCAAATTCTTTGAACCTTACGGTTATGTTTTAAATAAGGAAACCATTCAGGAAAAAAAGGTCCATTTTATTTTCACACTTCACGCAAAATAAAGATTAGAAAAGTAATAATAACTAATTATATTTTCCTTATCATGGATATTGATCTAATAATAATAATTTTATTACTAATCTTTGGTTTCCTCATTGGTAATATCGCTACAATTACCGGAATAGGAGGTGGTGTAATGTATGTTCCAACTTTAGTGATATTACTCTCTCTTCCATTTGATATTGCACGTGGAACATCACTTTTTGTCATTTTAATATCCTCTGGAGCGGGCTTTGTTATTTATTTAAAAGATAAACGAACTAATTTGAAATTAACAGTTATATTTGGTAGTTTTTCTATCATTGGTAGTATTTTAAGCACGATCATATTTGGTATTTTAATACCAATTGATAATACATTACTTAGGATCATTTTTGCCTTGGTTTTAATATTTATGGGAGTTTTAATGTTAATTAGAAGTATCATATCAAATAATAATTTAAAAAATTCTAAAGAATTGCCAAAAGAAATATCTTTAGATAGTAATGAATATAAATCTAATCTTAAAAAAGCGATTCCCTTATTCATCATGGCGGGTTTTATTTCCAATCTGATTGGAATCGGTGGGGGCGTTATCAACACACCGTCACTTCACATGGTTTTAGGTTTCTCCATTCACAACTCAACTGCTATATCTACTTCGATAATATTTGTAACACAAATTTATAATACCATTGTAAATGGGTTAATGGAATTAGTTGATTTCTTATTTGGATTATTAATAGGAATTGGTTCAGTAATAGGGTCCATTACGGGAGCTAAAATTTCAAAAAAGATACCTAAAGTATATTTACAATTTTTAATATCGATAGTATTAGTTATTTTGGCAATTCGAATGTTTTTTTAGATTCTTTCTGACGATAAATATATTGAAAGGTAAAAATAACACATATAGAAATACAAATAATTGTGAGGATTGTCATTATTTCAGAATCTAATGCGTTTAAGTCAAAATTCCATGGATACCTCCCTTGATAGTCATTATTTGCACCAATTAAATAATTATTATAAATAAACTGTTCTACGGTTTTTCCGGTTACTTCAAGACTATGGATAGAAAGTGTCGTGATATCATCTTTAACAGTGTGGTGATAAGGCCAACCTGGATTATTCCAGAAATTAATTATCAAATCTGCTGATGGAATTCCTAATGCTATAAAATGATAATGATCGTCAAACACAAGATTAGAGGTTCGAAATGAAGGAAATTCAGTGTTATATCCTAAAAATCTTCCCACATCAAATAGTTCATCTAACAAAGATGAGGTAGAATATTGTTCTGCGATAAATTGAAGGTTCATTCCTCCAACCATATCCAAGAGAATCATACCATCAATCTGTTCTTCATTTGAATTGTAAAAATCTTGAATGTCTTGAGTAAATTTTTCAGATCCCTCACACCAATCCCATCCATCGATTCCATAACCTCCAGAATCTTCTCCTTGATCTTCGGCATCAAAAAATAAGAACCAAACTTGACATTCTAGGTTATTCCTATTTTGGTATAAAACACTAGCAAGTTCTATTAAAACAGCACAACCACTAGCACCATCATTCGCACCAGGGATGGGATCTGATCTTTTCATAATATCTGGATCTTTGGTAGCCTTTGCTCGAGAATCATAATGAGCACCTAATATTACAATATTTTTTTTATTTTCATTCAATTTAAACAAGAGATTTTGACAATCAACTGATTGAATAGTAAAATTGTGTAAGATATAGGTAAAACTAGCATCTATTTCTTGAAATTTTGTAATAAAATATTGAGCACAATCCTCCCTTCCTTTTGTTCCGGGGATTCTATAATGTGTTGTATTTAAATCCAGTTGGTCTTGAATATATTGATAAGCATAAGCCTCATTAAAATTTAATTCTACGACAATATTATTAATATGAGGGGAATTTGATAATATAATAAAAGAAGATGAAAAGAATAAGAATATGAAGATAATTGAATTGAATAGGATATACATATTCAAGCTCTTCTTTATTACCATACTTATGATAAATAAGCAATAATTTATAATCCTTTATACAAGTCTCGGAGTATAATAAAAAAAAAATTTTAAATCATTGAGGTGGTCCCGCGTCAGGACGAGATTCTGTTGAGGGTTTCCCTTCAATACCCCAATGAGATTTTGGTATTTCATTAATAATTACTTCTACAGCATATTGGGGAATCCCTAAATCAACAAATACTTTAGTTACTCCTCCAATCACTTTCTTGATGTTTTCTTCAGAAAATCCTTTCCATACATATATTTGAGCTAAAGGCAATTAAATAACCTCCTTTTAAAGAAATTTTAAATATCAATAAGAATGAAATGCTAAAAAAATTATCATTTTATAAGCAATATAAATACTTAAAACTGAGTAGAGGTGTGCTGATTTGAATGGAAGCTTAACCCAAATTGAGATTTAGAAACCTTTTTTTTATATTTTATTTTATATCATAATAAAATATTTGTCAAATTGACTATCATGACCGAAGAAAATAATTTAGAGCCAGTTAAATGGGACGATTATAAAGTTGGTGATTCTGCAAAATTCACGAAAACAATAACGGAAGAAGATGTCATGAAATTTGCAGAAGTTTCAGGAGATTATAATCCAATACATGTAAATCCTGAATATGCAAAAACTCAAATGTTTGGAAAACAAGTAGCTCACGGGATAATTAGTGCGGGGCTTATATCTGCTTCTCTTGGAGTCAAATTATTCGGACCAGGAATCTTATATGGTGAACAATCAGTGAGATTTGTTAAACCAGTATTTTTCGGAGATAGATTAACGGCAGTTGCTACAGTGAAGGAAAAGTTTACCAAAAAAGAAGGAAAGTTAAAATTCGTTAAATGTGATACAAAAGTATATAATCAAAATGATGAGTTAGTAACAGACGGAGAAGCTGTAATTTTAATTTTAAATTAAAAAGAAGTTATTTACAAAAATAATTTCATTATTAATTTTCATTAATTAACGAAATATGCTCCCACCTTACCAGCAAGTTCCTTTACTTCAGCTTGGTGGGCAAAAAGAGCGCAAGGAGTTCCTTCTGTTTCCAATAAGTGTTCATTTTCCCTAATTAATTTAAACAAGTCACCTGCAAGACCATCTTTCAAAGAATCTTTTTTAAGATTGTGTGTAGCTACATTAGAAACTGGGCAAGGTGTTAAATCTCCAGAAGGCGTTACATGGGCAAAACCTTTACCTGCGGAAACACAACCTCCAAATAATTCTTCATCCCCTGGTGAGTGAATTAGATAGATCTTCTTATTTGCTCGATAATCTAGCATTTTCTCTCTAAATAATTTTCTCTGCTCAGAACTAAGCATTAAAGAATGATCTTTATTGGGATTTGAAGAAATATATTCAATAAAAAAGGCAATTCTTATACCCTTTTTGATTAATGAATCGATCAATTCAGATTTCATCCATTGTTCATAGTTTAATTGCGTGATAGTAACTGAAACTCCATTTAATACGCCCAACTTGTTTAATCTTTTTAAAGTATCCAAAGCTTTTTCATAAACACCCGCTCCCCTGCGTTTATTTGTAATTTGTTGTTCTCCTTCCAGGCTTACCATTACTACGGTATTCCTTAATTTCTTTAATTGTTTAAAATCATCTTCTTTTATAGATGTACCATTTGTAATGATGATAAATAATCTATCATTAAATTCTTGGCATAAATTTAATAATTTTTGGTAAAGGAATGGTTCTCCTCCTGCAATTATATATCCAAAAACACCTATTTCATTTGCTTCCTTAATGATTTTTTTCCATTCATCTATTTTTAGTTGGTCTTTTGTTCCACAATTTAGCGTTCCTACTGCTGCTGCGTAGCAACCGGCACATTTTAGATTACAGTTCTTAGTTATGCTTAATATCATAAATGGAGGAATTAATATATCATCATGTTTGAACTTTCTTCTCAATTCCAATGAATTCATAAAAGGTCTAACCAACTTTCTATAATGATTTAAAGAACTTGGATGTCGTATTGCCCATGGAAAAAATACTCTTAATAGGTTAGGATCAACTGTTTTAAGAATTTTTTTTAATTTCATTTATTTTCTCATTTATATGTTATTTTACTTTTGATTATACCGTGAAATACATGTATTATAATACTAAGTAGTAAATATATAATTTGAATAGTCCAATTTTTATTCTAAAATTACTTTGAATTTTTCATACTAAGACGATGTAAAATCAAATTAAAATAAAGTTTAAAAAAGTAAATATAAGATCATTATAAACTCTAATATTCTGTACTATATCGACTTATATTTCCTCATTTCAATCGATAAATCCACTTAGCTTTAAAGATTTTATTAACCAGTCAAAGTAGAATCTAAAACCCATTATACTCTCCCTTGTAAACCTTTTCGAATTTGGTATAAATTTATCATGATATTTTAGTGTAATATCTGTAATTGAAGGATTTTCTTTATACCATTTCACAAATGCTTCCTTAGACTCATGATAGAGTGTATCCATTTCATTTAAAATTTTATCCTTATCATCATCTTTCCAAAAACCATAATGTGATAAAGAAATAGAATCGAACTCCTTTCTCATATTTTTTAATTTTTGGAATACTTTAAGTTGCTCAGATTCGTGAAAATCGGGAGGAGAATATGAAGGAAAAAAGGTTTCATTATCTTGTTTGGTCATAATAGAATCTCCTGAAAATAAATTTCTATTTTTTTTATCATGAATACCAATCGAGTCCATGGTATGACCGAATAGATTTATAACTTCTAATTCTAATCCACGTAAATTTATGATTTCCCCATCTTTTAATCCAATGACATTTTCAACGGGTGGCTCTTTTATATTAAAGATATCATTCATTTTTTCGGGATTTTTTAAGTTATGAATTGCGTTTTCCGATGCTAAAATTTCAACATCTACTTCTTTTATCATCCTTCTTGTTTTTGCTGCTCCAGATATATGGTCACAATGAGAATGGGTTAATAGTATTTTGTGAATTGGATATAATCCTAATTCTTGCAAATTTTTTAAAAATTTCCGTACATAAGTTCCTTGAGGAGAATCAATCATCATTCTTTCTCCATCATTTTCAATTATATATATAGAAATAAAATGGGGGAAGTTCATATATTTTCCATCAAAAAGATATGTACTTTCATTAATTTTTCCATCTTTATTTATAAAAACCATTTTAGAATCTTCTCAATGTAATAAAAATCAATTTTAAATAAAAGAATAGAGGAATAGTCTTATAAATATAACTATTTCTCATAGTATAAAGAAAATCAGTTCCAAATTTTTCTTTATTTTATCGATTAATAACCGATTACTTCATCAAGTGACAATTCTTATAATAAACATTAATAATTTTAATAAATCTAAGAATTTTTGGTATATTTTAATATTCGATACCATATCGAGCGTTAATCCCTTGGGAGGAATAATAATGCTTTATCATCTTCATTTCAGTTAGCAAATCCGCTCTCTCTTTAATTTTAGGGTGAATTTTTTGCCCACCTGTTAAAATTAATTCTACATTATCAGGTTTTAAGTCAATTAATGCGAGAACATCTTCAATATTGACAATATTCATTTCAATCGCCACCCCCACCTCATCTAATATGACGATATCGTATTCATTACTGGTGATGATTTCTTTTGCAAAATCAAGTGCTTTCTTACCTTCATTTAAATCAATTTCTCCAGGCACCTCAATTAATTCAGGAGTTCCAAACTGTTTGAGCTCGAAATTTGGATTTTGATCAATTGCTTTAACTTCTCCATACTTAGTATTTCCTTTCATGAATTGTATCATATAGACCTTAAAACCATGACCAGTTGCACGAAATCCTTGTCCCAATGCTGCTGTAGTCTTACCCTTACCTCTACCGAAATACACTTGAACTAATCCTCGTGTTAATTTCTTCATAATGATACTCTACACCTTAGTATTAATTTTTAGTTTTTTAATTGTAATATGAGTTTATGGAAAAAAAAACCTAATGTATATACGAGAAACTCAAAAAAGAATGATCCAAATTCAGGAGGACATCCCTTAATACGTGATTCAAATGATTCTATGGTATTACCCATGAGATTACCATAAGTAATTAATATTATATAATTGAAAATGTCTCGTGCTTTTTCTTTATCATAACTTGATAGTAGCTCCTTAGTTGCTTGTTTACTTGGTTTTTGCCCACTTTCCGCATAATGGTGAGCGAACATTATGGCTTCTAATTCATCATCTTCCAATTCACTAAAGTTAAATACAAATATTTTTTTTATATCTTCACGAGACATTCCCATTTTTTGACTGATTCGTGTATGAACCATCGTACAATAGCGACATTTATTAACAGCTGTGATTGTAAGGAGTAATTTTTCTTTAAATATTCCAGAAATCCTTTTAGATATTAATGTCTTGAAGATACTCCTTAAATTGGTGATAAATGTTCTATTAAGTAATATAAATCCCTTAAAAGTGAAATGTCGCTTATTATAATGATGTTCCATCATTTTTTTTTCCGTTATTAATTACATAATTAGTAAATAATTATTGTTTTTTATTTATTTATTAATTGCTTATTACACATGATAATATTCAAATTTTATATATTCTTATTTTAAGCATTTAAAGATACAAAACATGTATTTTAGGGATAAAAAATGGGAACTAGTAAACTAATGTCGTTAGAAGAGGCGATTTCTGAACATGTCCAAGATGGCGATCTTGTAGGGATAGGGGGATTATCATTTTGGAGAAAACCTGTTAGTGCTTGCCGGGAAATCATCCGACAACAAAAAAAGAATCTATCAGTATGTACCTTTGTAGGGGGTATCGAAGTCGACATGCTCATTGCAGCAGCATGCATTTCTGAAATAAGAGCGTCTTTTGTAGGAATGGAAGTGTTTGGCATGGCACCGAATTATCGAAAGGCTATAGAGAATGGTAGGATCAAGGTCTCAGAAGAGAGTGAAGCTTCAATCGCATTAGGTCTTAAATGTTCCTATTTAAAAGTTCCCTTCATGCCTTTAAGGGGTATCATTGGAACGGACTTTTCTAAGGTGCGAAATGATATAAAACAATTTAAAGATCCATTAGGTTCTGGAACTCAATTAATGGCACTTCCAAAAATTGACTTAGACGTTGCTATTTTACACGTGCCTCAAGCGGATGAATATGGAAATGGAAACATCCCTGGAGCCGTGTGGCTTGATGATGATATGGCAAAAACAGCAAAAAAAACAATAATTACCTGTGAAAAATTAGTGGAAACAGAAGATATTATAAGAGCTCCTGGTAAAGCACAATTACCCATGCAAACTACCAAAGCTGTTGTCAAAGTTCCCATTGGAGCTCACCCAACATCATGCTATCCCCTTTACACGTTTGATGCACGACATATTCAAGAATATCTTAAAATGGATTTTAATGAATACAAAAAAAAATACATTGATCTAAAGACTCACGCACAATATTTAGAAAATTCTGGTGGTGCAAAAATGATATTGGACATATTTTTATAGGAGTAGATAAAGAAAATGGTAATTGATGCTGAAACAATAAAGAAGAAGGTAATTCAACTAGGTGCCGACATGTGTGGTATAGCGAATGTTTCTAGGTTTAAAAATGCTCCGAAAGGTTTTCATCCACGTGATATTTATCCAGAATGTAAATCAGTAATAGTTTACTTTTCCCATTTTCCTTTAAGCAGTTTACAAGCCAAAACTAATTCACCTTATACATTAATTCGAAACATGATGGTAAATAAGCTAGACTTGATTTCATTTCATTTATGTGATGATTTAGAACACCATAGAATTACATGCGTTCCCATTCCATCTGCTGAACCATATGATTACTGGGATTCTGAGAGAAAGCATGGGAGAGGAATACTTTCATTAAAACATGCTGCAAATCTTGCAGGTCTTGGAATAATTGGAAAAAACACTCTTCTCATAAATGAAAAATTTGGAAACATGATATGGTTAGGTGCTATTATCGTATCTACTGAATTGGAGCAAGATCCAATTCCAATCTATGATGGTTGTAATGAAAAATGCACGTTATGCATGGATTCATGTCCACAAAATGCACTCGATGGAACCACACTTGATCAAGAACTTTGTAGGGAAAGATCAATTTCAACAACAGAGGGGGGTAGTTGGGTTCTTTCATGTAATATTTGTAGGAAAGTTTGCCCTAATTATAAAAGTATCCATAAAAAACAAACAAAAAAATAGTCATATAAAATTATGAGGTAAAAAATTAATGACAGAATATTCTAAAGATTATACAATTGATGAGCTGATAACTATCTTAATGGCCAGAGAAGTAAATAATGATGACGTGATGATTGTTGGTGTAGGAACACCATGTGCCTGGGCAGCATTTACTTTGGCAAAACTAACCCACGCTCCAGACGCAATATACCATTATATAATGGGGAATACATTCGTCTTGGAACCACGCCAAGTATCGCTATTATACTTGGAAATGAATACTTCCAGAGCATATCGATTTCAGAGTACAGGTGAATGCACTTTAGAAAGCTTGCCTTCAGATACTCTTACGACGATAGAATTTTTTAGACCTGCACAAGTTGATCAATATGGAAATACTAATAACATATGTATTGGAGACTGGAACAATCCAAAAATAAGATTTCCGGGGTGTGCAGGTATCGCGGATTTTTCAATGTTTTACAAGCGAGGATCTTTCCTTTATACTCCACGACATGATATAAAAACATTTGTTCCAACTGAAAAACTGGATTTTATATCAGGTGTCGGATTTTTGGACGGGAAAAATAGTATTTGTGGTGGTTCTGGACCACAGTGTATGATAACCAATTTAGCTTATTTAAATTTTGATGAAAAAACTAAAAAAATGAGGGTGGAGAGTATTCATCCTGGAGTAGAACTTGACACAGTAAAAGAATCCACGGGATTTGCCCTAATAATTCCCAAAGATCTAAAGAAAACAAAACCCCCAACAGTAAAGGAAATTGATCTATTGAGAAAAAAAGTAGATCCCTTAAGTATTAGAAAGCTAGAAGTTTTATCAGGGAAAAAGAGGGAAGAACATCTAAATGAAATTATTAATGAAGAACTTAGAATGGTAAATAAATTTCCAAAACTCTTAAAAACCGAATAAATACTTTAATTATATAATCTCAAGTATCATTTCCATTTAGATATAATTCCACATTTCTACCTTTACGTCTATGAGAAATGATGTTCTCTTGGATTAATTTATCAACATGATATTTCACTGAACTTCGACTTATTTCTAATTCAGAAGCAACCATACTGGGATTTATTCCAGGATTATTTTCAATTTTATCTAATACCTTCATTGTTGTTTTAGATTTGATGAGGAGGATGTTATAACTCTGATTTATATCTTGCGATATAAATGAAGGAAAGAAGAGAGAAAATTGTCCTTCTTTTTTTTTCTTAATCAATCCATATTGGATTAATATTTGCAGATGCCATTGAAGCTGTCCTTTTTGTAAATTGCACTGTCGAAGGAGTTCATTATTATGAATTCCGGGAGTATTAATAATTTTTTGTAATATTGTCGAACGATATTCATTCCTAATAACATCTTTTATACTTAACCGATGATTCCCTATAATAGAAGGATTTTTATTGAGAAAATCTTCTAAATCTAATCTACCAAAGGAATTGGGAAATTTATTTTTATCAAGGGAGCTATTACCTATGTATATATGTTCGAATAGGAGAGTATCATTGATGAAATCAAATAATATCTTACTACTATAAATTTCATAGGTTGTACAATTTGATATGGAATTTATCGTAAAATTTAAGCATAACCAAGTTGATTGATTTAAAT
>JBHLME010000187.1:0-5800 GCA_048938445.1 Promethearchaeota archaeon
AAAGTTTAAGCACCTTATTAATAAATATTTAAATTAGTATTATTACATTAATTTGATCAGGTTGAAAAAAACCATTGCTATTGTTCTCTATTATAGTAAAAATAATAAATATAGTTTTAATGCTTTAATAGGAGCACTAGAACAAGATGATATAGAACAACATGTTGATGTCTTTTTTATTGCCAAAAAAAACGAGCTATTTCAAGCAATAGATGATATAATACAAAGATATAAAAAAATAATTCTGGCAATATCTTTTTTTACTACGCAATTATGGGAGATTAACGAATTAGTTAAATCTATGAGGCATCAGTTTGGTAATAGAATAATGTTAATTGGAGGGGGGCCGCACCCTACGGGAGATGCTCTCGGTACTCTTAAAATGGGATTTGATTTGGTTGTTATAGGGGAGGGTGAGGAAACTTTAATAGAGTTAATACGAAAAATTCAAGAAAATAAACCATTTTTCAATATAAAAGGAATTGGAATGTTAATGGATGATAATGCTTATGTTTTCACAGGGAAGCGAAAAAATATTAATTTGGATGAATATGCGCCATTTCCAGTAAAGCATAATAAATTTGGAGCTATAGAAATAACAAGAGGGTGTCCATATGCATGTTATTTCTGTCAAACACCTCATCTTTTAGGAACACGCCCAAGACACAGGAGTATTGATATAATATGTAAGTATGTAAAAATAATGAAGCATAGGAACCTTACAGATATTAGATTTATAACTCCAAATGCATTTTCATATGGTTCTGTTGATGGCAAGACTTTAAACCTTATAAAATTAGAAGCTTTACTAAAAAATATTAAAAAAATTATACAACCTGAGGGAAGAATATTTTTAGGTTCTTTTCCTTCCGAAGTTCGTCCAGAACATGTAAATGAAGAAACGATAGCAATCATTCTAAAGTACGCAAGTAATGATAATATAATTATTGGAGCTCAATCAGGGAGCCAAAAATTATTAGACTCATGCAACAGGGGGCATTCTATTGAAGATATTTACAAGGCAATAAAAATAACGGTAGAATCAGGATTGATAGCAAATGTTGATTTTATCTTTGGTCTCCCTGGAGAAGAAAAGGAAGACATAGAAGATACTATTCATCTTATAAAGAATTTAATTAAAATGGGAGCAAAAATTCATGCTCATTCCTTTATTCCTTTACCAATGACACCATTTGAGAAAAAATCTGTTAAGAGCATTGATAGTGATCTCCAAAAATTAATCAAATCATTAACATCAGAAGGTAAAGCTTTTGGAGATTGGAAAAAACAAGAAGAAAATGCTATAAAAATTTCAAGATATATCCAAACAAAAAAATTTGACTAATCATTTAATTTTTATAGGAATAAATCAGCTCCACAATATGATTAATATACTTACTTTTCTGAATTCTACACACGTGACTGACTTTTTTATAATTAAATGATTCCGATAATGCGCAAATGTAAGTGAGATTATATAAAATTGAAACATTTCTATTATTTTTCATAAATAACTTATCTAATTCCTTTTGAATGATTTCATCTGAGACTCTAGATTTACTCTTAACTCTACGTTTTACTTCTTTCAATGCTATATTAAAATGAAGTTCTCTTATTCTGGAGAGCAAAGTACTTAACACCATTGTGTAAATTATGACTATATCAATATCAGTCCCCTCTAAATTATTAAGCTTTTTCCTTAATTCTTGATAGATCTCTTGAATAATTTCATCTGTTATACCATTTATCTTTTTAAATAATGAAAAAAATTCTAAATAATTCCCTTCTAAGAATAAGTTGATGTGATTGTTAAAAAGGTTCTTAAATTTCTTTATTATTTGCCCTGATTGCCTAATTTTTATACAAATATCCGGGGTTCTACCAATAATTATATCTTTACCACTTAAATAAAATTGTTGGTCAATTAAATTATCAGTAGCACGATATAATTTTTGTATAATCATTTCAGTAATAAATAATTGTATTTATAGTTAAAATGATGATTATTTA
This sequence comes from Promethearchaeota archaeon, assembly GCA_048938445.1. Lineage (GTDB taxonomy): Archaea > Asgardarchaeota > Lokiarchaeia > Sigyniarchaeales > SOKP01 > FT1-020. Next base: position 2,011 of record JBHLME010000187.1, read on the forward strand.
AATTTAATCTTTCAATAAAACCTAATTTCAATAATGATTAAGATTAAATTGAATAAAAATTGTTAAAGTTATATATCAACCTAAATAATATTAACACAATATTGATTAATATTATTATTTTACATCTAAATAAAAATTTTATAAAAAAAGGTAAAAATAAAAAATGGGATTAAAATTAGCTTCAACATTAGCGATTACCGCATTATTTGGGCTCGTATATGCCTTGGTTTTCGCTGTCGGAATATGGTTTCTTGGAGATTTAGGTATTTTTGGTCTTTTAATCATGGTAGGCATCACTCTGCTCATCGTTTTGTTTCAATATGGTATTTCACCGGTATTTATTAAGTGGACATATAAGATAACATGGATTCCATTTGAAGATTATAGAGCACAATATCCTCATTTAGGAGATGTTATTGATCAAGTCGTCCAAGTAAGGAGAATTAAAACGCCTAAAGTAGGAATAATCTATGGAGAACTTTCTCCAAATGCATTTACGTTTGGTTGGACTAAAAATAAAGCTAGAGTTGTCTTGTCTGAAGGTATTTTGGAATATTTAAGTGAAGAGGAACAATCTGCAGTATTGGCACACGAAATGGGACATGTAGTTCACTCAGATTTCATATTAATGACGGTAGTGTTTGCAATACCCTTAGTACTTCTGACTATTGGACGTTGGGCATTCTATACGGCGCGATTTTCAAGTTTTAGATCAAGAGATGATGAGGGAAGTATCATCTATTTAGCGTTATTTGCTATTGCAATCTTATCTTATGTTTCATATTATATTGGATATCTTATCTCTTTAATCGTGAGTAGAATTCGTGAATATTATGCAGATAGCCATGCGGCAGAAGTTCTCGAAAATCCAAATGCATTATCAACTGGACTTGTAAAGATTGCTTATGGATTACTTGTTGAGCCAGCAATGATCACTGTCCAGCAACGCAATAGATCTAAAATGCGTGGATTGCGAGGATTAGGTATTTTTGATCCAAATAGTGCAAGAGGATTAGTTGTAAGTAGCATTGGTTCCTCAGGTGCATACTCTAAAGAAGCAATACAAGCGGCAGCTGCTTGGGATTTATTCAATCCTTGGGCTAAATATTATCAAATTTTTAGCACCCATCCACTTCCTGCGAAAAGGATCCAGCGTTTAAATAATCAGTGTGATATATACGGTTTAAAACCTGAAATAGACTTTTCTAAAGCTCGGGAAATAAAAGAAGAACAAGCGGGAAAATCAATGTTAGATGAATTCATATTAGATATCACTATTAAAAATTTAGCGCTATTCGTCTTTATTGCAATGGGTATATTTTCAATTCTTTGGATCTTTGGATTAGCAGGTTTTATTGGTTTAACAATACTTCCGATTGTCATAACTACCCAATGGTTAGTGCTCCTATGGTTCGGGACATTTTATTTGATGGGTTTTGCTTTTCTCTTACGAATGTCAGTCCAGTATAAAAAGGGATATGAACCACGGACAGTGCTTGATCTCGTGACGAATGTAAAAGTTTCACCAATTCGTTGTGTTCCTGCTTATATAGAAGGAACTATCATTGGAAGGGGTGTCGCTGGATATTATTTTAGCGATGATTTGTATTTCAAGGATGAAACGGGGATTTTGTATATCGATTATAGTTTTGGAATACGCCTTGTTGACTGGTTTTTTGCTATTACTAAAGTAGAGAGATTAATTGGACAACGTGTAAGAATTAAAGGATGGTATCGTCGAGGTCCTATACCATATCTTCAAGTACATTCGATAGAAACTGAATCTGGAAGAATATTCCGAAATTATAAAAAACAGTTAACTTATCTTTGGGCTGTTTTGCTATTTTTGATTGGAGCGTTGTTGTTCTGGGTTGGAATTTTTGTATTATAAACTTATTTTTTTTTATTATCTATATTTTTATAATTGCTTTACTAGAGATTTTATTTTAATGCTTGATTATAGTTCAATGATTCTTGATGAAAAAAGTAGAATTATTAGCCCCTTTAAAAAATTTAAAATCTCTTAATGCTGTTTTAAACAAGGCAGATGCTGTCTACTTTGGTGTTGAGTCATTGAACATGAGGATGTATAGTGATAATTTCAAATTGACAGACTTAACTAGTATCGTTAAAAAATGTCATGATAACAATATTAGAACTTATTTAACGACTAATGTGATAATTTACGAAAATGAACTGGACTTATTAAAAAAAATATTTAATGAGTGCGTAAATGCAGAAATTGATGGTATAATTATTCATGATATCGGTGCGATTGAATTATTAAAGGAATTTGGATTAGATTACCATATCTCAACTCAAGCAAATATTTCTAATTCAAAATCAGCAAAATTTTATGAATCATTAGGTGCGAAACGGTTGATCTTAGCTCGGGAATTATCATTAGAACAGATTAAAGAAATTAAAGGAAAATTAACAATTTCTGAAATTGAGACATTTGTTCATGGGGCTCAATGCACTTCCATTTCTGGTAGATGCTATTTTTCTGCAGAATTATGCGAATCTCAAGAATACTCAGCAAATAGAGGAAAATGCATTCAGCCTTGCAGAAGAAAATGGAGGGTATATGATGATCAAAACAATGAACTATTATATGATGGTTTTTTTTTCATTAATGCTAAAGATTTATGCATGATCGAACATATTCCTAAATTGATTGATGCTAATATTAATGCATTTAAGATTGAAGGAAGGATGCGAGGACCTATTTATATCCATGAGGTAATATCTTGTTATCGGGAAGCGATAGATTCCTATTATAATAACGAATTTACTAAAGAGAAAGTTAATGATTGGTTGAAGCGGTTGAAAAAGGTATATAATAGAGGATTTTCAACAGGGTTTTATTTTGGATTACCTACAGGGAGTGAAATTGAGACCACAAGGGAAGGAAACATCGCAAATTACAAAAAAATAGAAGTTGGTAAGGTGTTATCTTATTATCGTGACAAAAAAGCTGCTAAAATACTCCTAACTTCCGGTAAATTAAAAATTTTTGATGAGATTTACGTGATCGGAACGCATACAGATACTTTCTTAAAACAAAAAATCTCATCCATTCAAGTCAAGCAGAAAAAGAATTTAACTGAGACTCCCTTAGCTTCTAAAGATAAAAAAATAACTGTAGGAATTACCGTAACTAATCCTGTAAAGAAAAATGATAGAATCTTCAAATTAGTACCAAAATAATAGCAAAATGAATTTAAAAAAAAAGGGTTAAAAAAAAAAATCCAAATTTTTTTAGTAATAAGGAAAAATCCGTTTAATCAGTCATGTCTTCAAAAGCTTCCATTGCTAATTCAAGAATCTCTTGAAATGCCATGGCATCTTGAAGATTTCCCTCAACGGTAATGTCTCCTGCCATATAGGCAGAGGTCGCGTCAACTTCACCAGTTAACATTCCTACTGCAACATCAAAAACTGCAGAAAAGGTAAAAGAAGGATTATCTATATCTCCTTCTCCTGCATCAATATTTCCTTCTTGAGCCTTAAGCCAGAATTTTTTATCCTTATCTGTGATGACCATTTGGACCACAATATCCATATCTTCTAATTCCTCTTTAAGATCATCATTCTCTTTAGAAACTTGCTTGAGGAATTCTAAAAGCTGAGGATAATCATCGACTGTTGCTCCTGATGGATCATCCACTAAAGTTTTCAATCTATCTAATATCGCTTGATCAACCATTTTACTTTTTCAACCTTTTAACTTTGTTTTATTAACGATTTTATAATTAATAAATGTATTATGCATGTTATTATAACTTTT
>JBHLME010000188.1:0-5722 GCA_048938445.1 Promethearchaeota archaeon
CAATTCATTCAAAATTAAACTATTATTTAAGCTATATAAGAGTAAAAAAGTTAGTGGGATTACCTAGTGCGAGAAATATAGGTATTAGGCACTCTCGCTATGATTATATTGGATTCTTGGATGATGATTGTATTCCTATTAGGAAAGATTTATTATTAAGAGCCTATACTTGGTTAAAGTCAAGAAAAAACGAGATTATAGGTGTTGGGGGTCCTATTTATGATAATTCTTTAGAATATAAATCTAAAAAATTTAAATTAATAGATCTATTAAATTTAAAAAAAATTCCTGAGTTTATTCAATCATTAATATATAAACCAAATAAGCTGTCTTACGCAAATACGATTCCAGGGGGTAATTGTTTTTTCAGAAAAAAAATTGTTTTGGAGTGCGGTGGATTTGATCCATCATATGATGGTAATTATTACCGAGAGGAATCTGATCTTTGTAGAAAAATAAAAAAATATGGTCGAATCATCTCTGATCCCTGCATGCCTGTCAATCATCTTCAAGTAAAATTTGGAGGATGTAGACGCACATTTACAGAACTTTATTATTATATTTTTTCAAATACAGTTTTATTATATTTAAAACATAAGAAAATCTCAATAGAAGTATTTTTGGATACTTTAAAACATCTCTTTATATTTTTATATATTTTAGTTAGTGGAACTAATAATAATTCTACCAAGATTAAAAGAACTCAAATGATTAAATCATTTGTCAATGGTTTCTCAAATGGAATATATAAATATTTTAAAAAAAGTAAGGATACTGATATAGAAATCACAGAAAAATTAGAATTTTAGAATAATTAAGATTTTAGAATATATCACTTTTGAGATTTCAACTTTAATCTAAACACATTAAAATAAAATACATACACAATTTCAATTATATTTTTTATTATCGAAAAAAAACTCTTGAGCATTATTTTAGGATTTTTAATATATTTCATATATTTAATTTTAGTCTTTATATAGTTCTTATGTTGAATGATGAATTTAATATTTTTCTGGGAAAGTCTTGAATTAGGAATATCCATTATTACAAGTTTTTCAGATAGATTTCTAGCTTTTAAATTGTATCTATAAATTAAACGGCACCATAGTTCATAATCTTGTCCATACAGATATTTTTCATCATATAATCCATATTCAGATAAGTATTTTTTTCTTATTAATATAGTCGAATGTGTAAAACAATTGTTAATAATCAAATTCTCCTTTATTTTATTAAAATCTAAATATTTACTTGATTTATACTGATTTTGTTTCACAGTAACATCAGAACCACAAAAAACAAAATCTGGATGATTTTCTAAAAATTTTAATTGCTTTTCAAGTCGATTTGGTAAGGAGATATCATCAACATCTTGTCGAGCTATAAATTCTCCTCTGGATATGTTGATTGCTTTATTAAGTGATTTTGTTAATCCAATATTTTTTTTATTTTTTATAATTTTTATCCTTTTATCTTTTTTAGCATAGGATTTACTAATTTCTAAACTATTATCATTACTATCATCATCTATTATAATCAGTTCAAAATCGGCATAACTCTGATTTAAAATTGAATTTATCGCTTTATCAATATATTTTTCACCATTGTATATAGACATTATTATTGAAATTTTCACACTTTATGACCATTAATCTTAATTAGAAATGGTTTTATAATATTCAATTAAAGTATTATATCTTTTTGCTATGCCCTCTAAGATCCTGTCCCAATTGTATTTATCCCATACCAGTTCTTTAATATTTCTTCTAAATTCATCTAATTTTTCAGGATTATTTCTTAATTCATTTAATTTCTCAATTGTATCTTTTATAGGATCTGTTACAATATAACCATGTAATCCATTTTCAAGCGAAAGACCTCTAGATCCTATTTTTGTAGTAATAATTGGAAGGTAAGCTGAAAGATAATCTATAATTTTTGTATTAATTCCAGATCCTCTTAGTACAGGTATAATTGCCACATCGGCAGCACATAAAAACTCATTTAATTCATCTAAAAATCCTAAATAACGCAAATTTAATTGATTTTTATATGGTGGCATTTTTCCTGCAATTAAAAACAGGAATAGTTTATCATCAGTTTTAGGTATTATCTCTTCTTTTATTATTTTCAGTGCTTCTATATTATCCCTTTTATATAAATTACCATGAAATACAATAACAAACTTATTTTCATCAATATTTAATCTTCTTCTGGCAATTTTTTGTTCAATGAGGTTGGAATTAATTTTATTATTTAATCCTAAAGAATTAATAATTATTTTTTCCTTTGGAGTATTGTAAATTTTTAGAAAATCATTCTTGTCATTAGAGCTGAGAGCATTAATATTTTGAACTATTTTTAAAACATTTTTTTCCAAAATGTAAACATATTTTTCAAAAAATTTTCTTAAAATTTTAGGGATTTTTTTATCAAATTTGCCAATTTGATTTGCATATACAAACTCAACATTATGAGCATTATATGATAAAGGAATTTTTTTCAAAAATCTTAAACAATTTATTCCATAAAGGAAGTCTACATGTATTAAATCAATTTTATGCTTTTTTATTACCTTTAATACTTTATAAAAATAAAATGGGTTGAAATCCGTGAAAGGAACTAAATTATTATTAAAAATTTTTATTTCTCTAAAATAATATGTAATGATATTCTTTTTTAACTTATAATTCTCTTTATTTTTATCACTATATGGTTGCAGTACTATTACATTATAGTCTTTATGATTATGAAAATAAATTAGATTATTATACATTCTTAGGAATGAATTAATTTCATTATCAACAAAATAATTAAAACTAGTAGAAATAAACAAAATATTTTTTTTTCTATTTATTAGATTTTTATCGGAATCCATATTTAATTGCTTTCTTCTAATTAAAATTGTAATTTATGTTTTATAGGCAACTATATAGGTACACCAACCTACAATCCACCATAATTGATGAAAACATTTTAATCTTTGTTTAGAAAATTGATATGCCAGTAGAACGGGTAAAAATATTAGTTTTTTCCAGTTAAAATAAATTTTAGCTTTCTTTATTTTAAAATTTTCATTTTTTAGAACTTGAACAATATTTTTCTTCTTATATAGCTTAATATGAGTGATATCATCATAAAAATTAAATGTTGCTCCAAATCTTTTTAAAGAAGGAAGAGATTTCGTATGATATGAGGGAAATTCTATATAAAAAAGGCCATTTGATTTTAATTTAGTTGCTAGTTTATGTATTACTCGTTCTCCCCTCTTTAAGTGTTCAATAACATGACTAAAAATTATTACATCAAAAAAAGCATTGGGAATCTCTATAAAATCTGATTCGTCTAAATTAATTAACCAAAATTTTTCCATTAATTTGAAATCTTCTTCTGTATTATTATAATCAAGAGATTTGTCTAGTCCAAAATACTTACAATGGGGAAAAATTTTTTTAGTACTTTGAGCACTATGATTTCCACATCCAACATCTAAAACTCTAACAGATTTTCCATTTATTAGCCTAAATAAAATATCAAATTTTGCTGAGCTTATCGTTGGGATAATATATCTCTGGAAAGATTTAATTAGATTTATCATTTTTTATTAAAGTAATCTTTTTAATTTAGTTAGTATATATTTCAAAAATATATACAGAAGTATAAATATCACACAATAATGAAAAATAATTAACCATTTTTATTATATATTACATAATTCCATGATAAAATGAACATTTTAATAATATTTCCAACAGGAAACGCCCTCAATAATAGAGCTGGAGCTGAAACAAGAATTTGGGCCTTAGTATCATCATTAGTAGATTTAAATTATGATGTTTCGGTCTTACATTCTATAAATTCTATAGGGAATGAAGATACTCAGTTAAAAAAAAAAGTAACCGTATATTATTATAAAAATTTGACAATTCATGGTATTTCCGACTGGTATCTTACGGATTTTAATCCCTTTTTCTTTTTGAAACTAGCTCAAATACTTAGAAAACAAAAATTTGATATTATTCAGCTAGAATTTCCATGGGGTTTTTATACGTTAAAATTTTTATCACATAGAAAACAATGCTTAATTTATAATTCACATGGTATTGAAAATGAATTTATGAAAATAGCTACGAAAAATCCTAAATTTCCTAAATTTTTAAAACCATTTGCAAGAATATATGCTAAAATATATGAAAAATTTGTTTGTAAAATAGCTAATATAGTAATCACCCTTAGTGAAATTGATAGAAATTATTATATTCACGATTTTCATATTAATAAAAACAAAACTATATTAATTCAAACACCTTCTTTAATATCCTCAGAAAAATCCGTTAGGACTGAAAGCCTACGGATAAAAAGTAGAGAAAAATTAAATCTACCAAAAGATAAAATCATAGTAATGTTCCATGGAGGGTTGCCTCATCCTCCTAATAGGGAAGCATTTGATATAATTGAAAAATATATCGCTCCAAATATTAATAATTCAGAAATAATTTTTGCACTAGCTGGTTTTAACCTTGAACCATTTAGGAATGAGAATATAATTAGTTTAGGGTTCATTTCAGATATAAAGGATTTATTATATTCTGCGGATTTTGCTATAATGCCGATTATTAGTGGGAGTGGGATGAGGACAAAATGCATGGATTATATTATGACTGCCTTGCCATTTATAACAACAAAAAAAGGTATTGAAGGTATAGATTTATTAAAAGACGGTGAAGATTATCTCTCTTTTGATCGTGTCGATAAAAAATTTATTGATGGTATTAACCTTTTGTCTAAAGATAAAAACCTATATCAAAAAATCCATGAAAACTTAAAGGAAAAAACTAATATATCCAATTTTGAAAAATTTAAAAAACGATTTAATAAATTATACCAATTAATAAATAAGTATAATACTATATAGCAATATACTATATGATCATTCTTTTTTATGAAGAATAAATGATGTCCTTTCTGATCTATACTTAATATATTCAGAAGCTATAATTAATGGATTTTTTTCCAGCAATTTTCTAAATTCTTTTTGTTCTCCTTTATTTGGATCTCCTTTAAAACATAACCAATCATCAAATATAATTATCATTCCATTTTCAAATTAATCTTTAATAAAATCGAGAACAAGTATTGTTAATACATATCAATCAGGTTCTACTATAATTACTGCTGCTTTTTTAAGAGAAATTTTCATTTTTATCTTATTATTTAATGTAATTTCAAACAAACCTGGAATTATGATGACTTTTTGAGGATCTACTCCAGTATTTTTAATAAAATTTAAAAAATTAAAGATTTTATTTGATAAAAAGGTAAAAATCTATAAGATAAATTTCAACTATGAAAAACCTATTATAAACATTAAACTTATGAAAAAGCTGATAAATGATACTAAAACGTTTTTCTCATATCAACAAAATAAGTTACATGCGAAATTAAAAATCAAGGAAACGATACTTGAGAAATTTTACTAATAATTGATAACTATATTTTCAATATTAGTGATATTATTTATTACTGAGAGATCTGTAGATTTCATATTCCTTTTGGTAAATAGTGTTAATTGAATAATTTTTGATAATATAAGATCGGGCATTTTTTCCAATCTCCTCTCTTAATTCTTTATTTTCTAATAGATTATTTATAGCTTTAGCTATTGAAATACTACCCATATTACAAAGATAACCATTCTTTTTATGGGTAATTATCTCTT
>JBHLME010000066.1:0-23848 GCA_048938445.1 Promethearchaeota archaeon
ACCATACAAATTCTTTACCATCTTGAATTAAAGGAGTTCCACCAATATTCTTTCCTGTTTGAAGATCAATCTTATATTCCATAAATAGTTCATATAATTGAGAATGTATGTCTTTTGTAGGTAATGGTAAATATTCCTTGATCTTTTCAGTAATGGTAGATACAGAAACAAAATCTCCAAAACGTTTTTCCATTGAACTATAAACTACTTTTAATATTCTAAGAAATTGATCTTCTGAAACATCAGCATCTTTTTTCTTCTTTTTTTTTATTTTTTCTGTATTTTCTAAATTAGTAAGACGATAATCTATTTTGGAGAATCTTCTGAATATCTTCTGAATGTTAACTTGAATTTCATTTAAAATAGTTGATGCTGAAAATAATTTTGCATTAATTCTTTGAATTTCTTCATCTGATTGAGTTATTCTCCATTTTAAATAAGGAATTGATAGATCATGATAGACCTTTCCAGTTTCATTTTCAAATTCTACTTGATCTTCTCTTGAAGTCATTTCATTGAATTTAATTTTTTTATCTCCTTAATTTTAATATATCTTACTTCTATTTAACTATTGTGTTTGATTGGCTTCATTCTTATTCGGAATGAGTGATATGGTCGTATGTATCGTCCCTAGAGGTCCCGACAAAAATAAAAAGGAATGTAGAAGAATAAGAAATAAATTTTTATAGTAAATTCTAATATTGAATTTTATACCAATATCATTCAGTAAAGATTTGAGATTCTCATTTATATAAACAATGATAGATTTGAACTTAATTACCCCGGACAATATAATAAGAGGATTAGCTCTTGGAGTTAATTTATTAAAGTATAGAATAAAAAAAATTCCCTATGCTGTAAATTATGATTTAACTTGGCAATGTAATCTTCGATGTAAACATTGCTATTTTTTTTCATCTGCAAATGAAGTTGAAAAAATTAAAAAAAAAGAATTATCAGATGAAGAATGGATAAAAATCTTTAATTATCATAAAAATCTCGGTATATTTAGTTGCTCTCTTACTGGAGGAGAACCCACTCTAAGAATGAATCTCCTATATGAAGCCGTGAAAATCTTTCCCTCAGTCCAAATTGCTTCAAATGGTATTATTAAATTACCTCCATTTAAAAATTCAATTAAAGAGCCTATTTATTGGGTGAGTATAGATGGTACTGAACAAATTCATAATATGATTCGTGGAGCAAACATATATGAAAAAGTCATGAATAATATTCAAAATGATAAACGAGTATTAATCTCAATGACAATAAATACTATTAACTATAAAGATATTGAAGATACTTTGAAAGAAGTTTATAGTTCAGGCGTTTCAGGATTATTCTTTTTATTCCATACAAGTTATAACAATGATCCTCTTTTATTGAAAGGAGAAAAATTAAGAACTGCTGCGAAAAATATTTTAAAAGTAATGAAAGATTATGGAGATTTTATATTAATTTCTAAAAAGATGCTTGAACTTTACATTACTAAGGAATTTGTTCCTCATTGCATTTTAAAAAAGAATGATATAATTAGTTATTATCCAAATGGTAAAAAGAAATTTTGTGTAATGGGTAATTCGGAGTTGCTGTGTGAAAATTGTGGTTGTATTGTCCCTGTTGCTTCTTATGCTCTTTCTAAATTTGACTCAGAAACAGTTGACAAGTTAAAAAAATTTCCATTTTGAAGTTCCTCATATATTAGTAGATTTAAGAGACAATTTCTCAAAAAGAGGAGGAAGCATCTTCTTATATTCATCGTTATTAATGTGCTCTAAAATTTCAATAGCACCTTTCTCAAAAATTTCTTCATAATCTTCAGCATTTTCGAGCAAATTTAATACCAATATAACGTAATAATTTAATTCCACTCCTGAATAATAAGTAACGATATTTATATCTTTTACATTTAAAGTGGTCATTCCAGCCTCCTTACTAAATCCATGTAGATTTAATAGATGCATGAAAGTCTTACCTGTAATAAATAATTCCTTATTTTCTGGATATTGGGCCTTTTTTTCTAGAGCAGTTTTTTCTTCCCATTTCATTACCATTAAACCAAGAGGCATTGTAAAATCATTTATTGTTATTTAAAGTGAATCTAATACTGATATTAATTTTCTATATAACTTTTGAGTTTTTATATATAAAAATAATAGCTAATTTTAATTATAAGTAATTCTTAGTGTTGAAATAATTAACTTTTTAATTAAAACTTTCAGTAAAAGTTGAAAATAATGTCAGATTTAAAATTTGAAGTAACTTATTTCGAGAAAGGAGGTCCACAAAATACTGACCAAGTCTTAGTTATTGCAAAAAAATATGCGGAACAATTGAAAATTAAAGATATCGTGTTAGCGAGTACAACTGGTACAGTCGCAGAAAAAGTTCTTGAATATTTTGATCCTAATGAATATAACCTTGTTATAATTACTCATGCATATTATTTCACCGGAAGCAAATTAAGGCAAGAATTTCCTGAGGATAAATTAGAAATATTGAGGAGTAAAGGTCTTAAATTACATTCTAGCACCCATGCAATGAGTGGAATAGAAAGGGGGATAAGAATAAATAAAGAAGCATGGCAATTTGTCGATTTATTAGCAAAAATGATTGGATGGCAATTTTGTCAAGGTGTAAAAGTATGCATTGAAATAGCCTGTACGACATGTGATGCTGGTTTAATTCCAGACTTAGAAAGAGATATTATTTGCGTGGGAGGTACAGGAAGAGGGGCTGACACTGTATGTTTGATAAAACCGGCACCTACAAGTGAATTCAAGAATTTGAGAGTCAAAGCGATTTTATGTAAACCCTTATAAATTTATATAATAAAAAATGGTGAAATGTTCTCATGAATGGAGAATTAATCAAAGAGATCCAAGAAATAAGAAAATCCTTTGGAAATTTGATTCATTATACACTTTTAAGCAAAAGCCATACATTTTCAAGAATGTGTAATAATGAAGTTTATTTAAAATTAGAAAATCTCCAAAGGACGGGATCATTTAAAATAAGAGGAGCCTATAATAAAATCTCTAAATTAACTAAGGATCAAAAGAAAAATGGAATCATTACAGCATCAGCTGGAAATCACGGTCAAGCTGTAGCTTTTGTCTCAGGAATTTTTAATATAAAGTCAATTGTGGTCGTTCCTGAAGGAGCACCGATTGTCAAAATCGAAGCGATAAAAAATTATAATCTAGATGGGGAAGTAATTGAATTTGGCTCTTCTTATGATGAAGCTTACAAAGAAGCATTAAAAATCTCGAAGAAGAGAAATTTAACCTTTATTCATGCTTATGATGACATTGAAGTAATAAAGGGACAAGGTACGATTGCTGTTGAAATTATGGAACAATTACCTGATGTTGAATATATCTTCTGCCCAATAGGAGGGGGTGGTTTGATTAGTGGGATTAGTTCCTATTGTAAAGAGATCAATCCCTCCGTTAAAATAATAGGTGTTGAATCTGAAAATGCGAGATCAATGCAAGAGTCTTTTATAAAGAATGAAATTGCGATAATTCCTTCAAATACAACAATATGCGATGGAATTGCGGTTAAAAAGCCTGGTAATTTAACGTTCGAAATTATAAAAGAAAGAGTAGATGATATTATTCTCGTGTCTGATGAAGAAGTGGCAAATTCAATACTCTTATTAATGGAAAGAGCTAAATTTTTTGTTGAAGGAGCTGGAGCTGCAGCTTTGGCGGCAGTTTTAAATAATAAAGTTCAAATTAAGGATAAAAAAATTGTTGTTATTCTCTCTGGAGGAAATTTAACACCAAATCTGATAAGTAGGATAATTTCCAAAGGTTTGATTAAAGAAGGTCGTCTATTAAAATTCAAATTAACCATTCTGGATAGACCTGGAGAACTATTGAAAATCTTGAACATAATTGCTCAACAAAAGGGAAATATCATATCAATAATCCATGATAGAGAACGATTGGAGTTAGAATATCAAAAAAGTGAAGTAATTATTGAATTAGAAACAAGGAATTTCGGACATATCAACCAAATCATATCAAAGTTAAAGGAACAATTTAAAATTGAAATTTTAGCATTTTGAATATGATTAAAATGAGAAAAAAAGAAAAAGAAATTGTTGATAAGGAATTACTTGAAAAAATAATAAGACGAGCTAAAGTATGTAGAATAGCAATGTCATTAAATGAAATTCCTTATGTAATCCCTGTTAATTATGGATATAAGGATAACTATTTATACATACATTCTGCTAGAGAAGGCAAGAAATTAGATATTCTCAAGCAAAATAATAATGTTTGTGTTGAAATGGAAATAATTAATGAGATCATTAAAGCAGATCAACCATGCAAATGGTCAATGAAATATCAAAGCATGATAGGTTTTGGAAAAGCGGAGATTATTGATAATATAGAAGAAAAAATTGAAGCATTAAATATCCTAATGGATCATTATTCCCCAGGTCAAGTTCATAAATTTCAAGAAAGATTAATTGAAAAGATAGTCATTATTAAGATTCACTTGGAAAATATAACTGGAAAGCAATCTATTTAGACCTAACCTCTTTCAAAACGAAATAATCCCTGTTAGAGCAATTAACAGTTATACCCGTAATAAATCCTATTTTTCCTTGGAAGGATGCTTTTTCTCTCTTTAAGAATTCATCTATCATTATTGAAATTTTTTCCGAGATTAAATCATGGTTAATCATTGTTAATTTAATGATCTGCGAGTTTACATCATCCATAGCAAGAATGTTATTTAATTGATCGGGATATTCATTTATCAATGCGTCGTGAAGGATAACTCTGGTAGGATCTAAATTTTTATCTTCATAAGCTATGTTAAAGTTATCTATATTTCTTGTTTGCTTTAATGCACTTAAAAAGCCCATCATTGCTCCACAACATCCTGTAGGACTTTCTTGACATGATCTTACAAGTCTCCCATAATAAAAATCTTGCTTTTTAATCATTCCTATATGTGGGCTAATGAAGAAAATCAAATTTCCTTTCCGTATTTGCTGAGATTCCGTACAAATTATATCTGGAACATGGTGACTTGCGGCTATAATACCCGATACACCTCCAACAGGGTATCCCGCTAAACCTCCTAAATGAAATTCTCTACCATATGTTTTAGTTAGAGCTTTTTCTATTGTCTCTCTTTCTGCCAATCTATTGCAATCATCTGAACAAACACTAAAAACAAGCCGGGAATTCTCACTATTATATTCACTAGGATCGAGAGTCTTTTTAATTTCTTCAATAAATTCTCCTACATTTAAAACTTGCCCCCAATCTCTAAAACCAAATTCAATTTTATCTTTATATTCTTGCATTATTAACCATTAATAAAAATATATTATTTTAAATATGTTAATTTTAATAAAAGAAAGATAAATAATATTTTCTTCTACTTGAAGTTAAAAAGACTTTAAACAATCCTTAAGATTACATTTCATTTTGAAATTATCTTTTAGGTTTTTAATTTTACATTATTTATAGACTTGAATGGATTTCCGTTTATATGGCTTGTTTTGTTTGAAAGCATCAATTATGCCGTTCATTCTCCCTTTAATTAAATTCTTAAAAAACAATGAAGTATCTGTTAAAATGTAAAATGCCTCATCTTTAATTGCTCCAAATACGATATCACCCGCTATATCAGGGGAAAGGCCTGATTCCCACATGGACATAAATAGTTTAGCGAATTGTTCAGCTTCAGGATTTATTCTAATAAAGTTTTGTATAGCAGTATTAGTATCAACATCAGGAACAGGTACATTTTCTGGAGCATTTCTTATAGAATTCATAACATTGGTTTTTACAAAACCAGGACAAAGCACAGACACTTTAATTTTTGAATTCATTGAAGAAAGTTCGGTATTTAATACCTCGGAAAGAGCAACAACTCCAAACTTAGTCATTGAGTAAATTCCTTGATAATTTGTTGCAAGGAGTCCCGCCATAGATGATGTATTTACAATATGACAGTCTTCGTCTTGTTCAAGCATGATTGGAACAAATATTCGAATTCCATGTATAACACCCCATAAATTTACATTCATAACCCATTCCCATTCTGCCAGAGAAGCCTCCCAAAGTAATCCAGAAAATCCAACACCAGCATTATTACATAGTAAATTGACTTTACCAAAATTATAAATAGTTTCCTGTGCTAAATTCCTTATATCACTTTCCTTTGAAACATCTGTTACTACTGACAGTACATTATCTCCTGATTCTTTTAAGAGTTCTTTAGCTGAAGCTAATGCTTTTTCTTCAATATCGGCAATAACAACTTTCATACCCTCATTTACAGCTCTTTTAGCAATACCTAATCCTATACCACTTGCTGCGCCAGTGATAACAGCAACTTTATCCTCAAAATCCTGCAATTTTTTTTACCATCCTTTTTAATTTAAAATGTTATATTGAATTCTAATAAAAATTGATATCATAATATTTAACATTTTTGTCAAAAAGATTGATTTCTTTTATGATTCTTACAATTGGTTAGTTCCAAATAATTGTCATATTTAGATCACACAATTAAAAAAATTATTGGTCTTTAAATCATAATTGATAGAATTCATATCTTTAAAAGCTTCAAACTTAAACTTAAAATATAATATTATTTTCTATTTTTTAACAATAAATTATAATCATCAAGATCATTCTTTATTATAAGAGAAATTAAAATTCTGGAAAAAGACTATGAAAATCATATTTCATGAGAAATATTATAATAGTAATTACGCTATGGATCCCGCTGCGGCTTCTGGTCGTTTAGATGGGATTATAGATGTCTTGCAAAAGCGTCGAGAATATGAATTTTTAACACCTTCACCTGCTACTGAAGAAGATATTTTAAGAGTTCATACAGAAAATCACCTTGCTTATATTAAAAGAGATTCTTTATTGTATGAATTATCGGCTTTAGCAGCAGGGGGGGCAATTCTAGCCGCTGAGGAAGCATTTAATGGTAATCCTTCTTTTGCAGTTATTAGACCACCAGGACACCATGCCTCAGCAGATTCATGTTGGGGATTTTGTTATTTTAATAATATAAGTATCAGTTTATTGAAGTTATATTCGGAGAAAAAGATTAAATCCGCGTTCGTTTTAGATTTTGATTTACACACAGGGGATGGTAATATTAATATCTTGACAAGCCGGAATGATGATTTTGATGTAAAAATATTAAATCCTGATTCATATAGTCGAAAAGAATATATAATGGAAGTAGAAAACTATATGCAGGGTTTAAAAAATATTGATATTTTTGTTGCTAGTGCGGGTTTTGACCAGGGAGTAGATGATTGGGGAAATTTGTTAACACCGAAAGATTACACTGAACTGGGGCGTCTCATGAAAAAATATTCCAAAAAGCTTTGTAATGGGAGGCGTTATGCCCTACTTGAAGGTGGTTATAATCATGACGTTATAGGTAAAAATGCTGGTGCTTTTTGTCAGGGTTTTAACTAATTTATTCTTTATCGTTCACTATCTTATTATATATAATTAATAATAATATTCCTATTAAAAATCCAATTAATACATTGAACATAAAACAAAAAATAGCTGAAATCAAAATGATCGGAAA
Source organism: Promethearchaeota archaeon (assembly GCA_048938445.1). Lineage (GTDB taxonomy): Archaea > Asgardarchaeota > Lokiarchaeia > Sigyniarchaeales > SOKP01 > FT1-020. The sequence goes on from JBHLME010000066.1 coordinate 7,600, forward strand.
TTTCTTTTTATTAAAATCTTTAAATGAGACTTTTCCCAATAAAATTGCTGTATAAAAAAGCATCGCACCTAAAATTGCTTGTGGAAAATTAGTAAAAAGCATTAGTATTGATTGAGAAAAGAATAGTCCAAAGATAATCTCCATTAAACCTTCCAATATCATTGACCCACCAGTCCTTGCACCGAATGCATATTGTGCTGCAAGACCCCCAGAGCCATGACATAAAGGAATTCCTCCAAAAAATGGATTGACTAAATTTATTAGACCCATATTAAAAGAAAGAGAGTTTGCATCTACTTTACTTTCTGGAAATAAATCCCTTATCAATGCAACCGTGGCAATCATTACATTTGTCAAAGTCAAAAATAATTGAGCAAATCCTGCTAATACCATCCCAATTACTAAATTTATAAAATCTGGAATATAAAAATCAATTCGAGGGATGTTAAAAATTAAATTAGATAATGATACTTGTCCGTTAATAAAAACGAGAAAAATTCCTAAAAACATGAGTATAATTGCTGAAGGAACGTGTTTACTTTTCATTAATAGTAAAATAATTCCAATGGCAATAAATCCAAGTATTAAATTATCCAAGAGTAATAATATTGAAGCCCATCCTAATATGAAGGCTAAACCCAATTGAATCCCTCGCACTGAAATTATAGGCACCTTTTTTACTATTGCATTTAATTTTTTTGAGAATCCTAAAACAGTCCAAACGATCCCCGTCCCAAAACCCGTCGATATTACCAAGGTAGGCGTCCAGTTATTAGCTAATGCCACCGTTCCAATAGTTTTTTGAGGTTGAACTGGCAGTGGCAAGTTGTATCTGATACCTAAAACGATATTCGTGATGCCTAAACAAAGAAACATACCTGCAGGATTTAGACCAACTATTGAGATGTATCCAATCATAAAAGGAATTAAAGTGCCCCAATCTCCAAGAGAACCACCAAATTCCCTTATTGAAAACTTTCTAAACTTCTTTCCTTGAATTTCTTCCATGATTTAGATAACAGGAATTATATTTATCTATTATAGTCAAAAAATAAAAAATATTGTAAAAAAAAAGACTATTTAACTTGGAAAAAGTGATCTTCAAACTCGGGTTTATCTTTGTATTTTTGCATAAAGATCATTGGTGCCTTGTCTAAATTTTTAAAGATATATGAAGGGGCTCTAATTCCTGCCTGTCTAAGTGCTCCTTGGATTTCTTCTACTTCAGGAGGGCATCCTTTGATTGTTATTAATTCCTTGATATTCTCATTATCTTTATTCTTATTAATTTGACACTGACCAACCAAGATAGTCTTGTTCATTCCTGCGGTCGGTTCTAAGCACTTTCCTGTTAATACTTCGACATTATCAAAGGGTTCTCCTTTAAAAGCAGATTTAATGGCAACAAGGAGGACACCATTCAATGCTGAACAATACGTGCACATAGATTTATCGTATTTATGATATTTAATGCCAGTTATTCCTGCTTTTTGGTACGGGAGTGGCATGTCATCGTTTCCTGCATAAACGTAATCCCATTCGTGTGGAGATGCTAAATCTTCAATTTTTTCTCCAATTATTTCTATATCAGATAAATCTGTCTTACGGTTCCTACTTTTTGCGGCTATAACTAAATGTGGAACAGCAATGGGATCTATTCCTAATAAATTTGATCCAACAAGATCCGCTGATAATATATCTGTAGAAGCTACTAATATATTACTTCTATGTGCTTTTCCATCCATTGCAGGACCCCTTTCAAGGGTATAAATTCCATCAAGTATCGTTAAACTGGGAGGAATTTTATTAGCTAATTGAGCTACATTATAATCAAGATCTCTTTCTGGGTCAGCACTATGAAATTTTTTCCTCGAGGGAATGCTAATCAATCCTTTAAGATTTTTAATTCCTAAGCTTACCACGCATTGAGCATGTGTTTTTAGAGCAGGAAGATCGATTAAAAAATCTGAATTTAACATGTCAGCATTCATTTTTACAGTTAAATCTTCTGTCAAATTAATTTTTTCAAATGGCCTATCAAAAGTATTATAAACTTTAATACCATGCTTCTTTATGAGAGCATTGTATCCAAGTTTTTCAAAAGCATCAGCAGGAGTTTCTTTATCTTTGGGATTTTCCGTGACGATTCCCTCACCAACAGTAATATCATTTACTCCTTTTTCTTTCAAGAGAGTAACAACATCTTCAACCACTCGGGATGTAGTAAGAACCTCCCACATTGGAAAAATGCAATGCCGATTCCAATAGACAATATTAGGTTTGATAAATACTTTCATATCTGGTTTTAAATGTTCAAATCCCTTCGCTAACTCGATTGCTTTACGGACTGATTCCAATGGCTCTTCATATTTTACAATAGATACTATTGAATTACTCATGTATTTACACTTAAATTTGAATAAATGAAATTCTCTATAATATTAGTTAAATATACTGTATGATTCATTATAAATTTTTTTTTAAAAAAGAATACGGGTAAAAAAAAAAAGAATTAAAAAACGATTCCTTTTCTTCGAGAAAAGTATTTGACGAATTCAAAGGAGACTATACATATCAAAGAAATTAAAAAACATACTAACCAATCTAATGCCGTGAGATACATTAGGCTAAAAGTATAGATATAGGGTTCTTCGTCTGAAGTAAATTTTAGCAATATTTGAAAATATGGAATGTACATTAGTGCTATTAACAAACAAAAAAGAAATAATAATATTGAATATAAAAAAGTATTATGATCTTCTTTAAAAGCTCTAATTAATGACTTATTTGGACGTCTAATTTGAAGTACTAAGAATGATTCACAAAAAAATAGAACAACCATTAACATTGTCAAAGTTTTTGCAATATATCTCTCACTTCCAGTATAAGTAGTAGTTGAATATAAGTAGGCATCATTGAGAATTCCAAAATTAAAATTTTCATTAAAAACAGGATAAATTTGTGTATAGCATATAAAATAGGTGATACTCATTGTTATTGAAAGTAGTATGCCAAATGATACCATCAAAATTAATGTATTTCTGGATAAAATTTCTTCTGAGTCTTTCGGTTTTTCTTTCATGACATCCTTAGAGGTTTTATCAAATGTAATACCTAAGGCTGGAAATACATGCACGGTAATAGATAAAAAAACCCACATTAGATAATAAGTAGATTTTGGACTGACCCAATAAGGAAGTCCCAATCCTATATAAAAAATTACTTGAACTATTCCTTCAAAAATATTAGTACACACGAAAAATACAACAAGTGATCGAATTCTGGCAAAAATCCCCCTTCCTTGCTGGATACCTGTAACGATTGAATTAAATGAATCATCGGAAATGACCATATCCGCTGCTTCTTTTGCAACATCAGTACCTGTGATTCCCATTGCGATGCCAGCATCAGCTAAATTGAGTGCTAATGCGTCATTCACACCATCACCAGTCATCGCTACAACTCTCTTTTCTTTTTTATATTTTTTAACAATTTCTTGTTTATGTTCTGGAGAAACCCTTGCGAATACCTTGATTTTATCAAAATCGGCTGAATTTATAGCATCCTTTATGTCTTTCCCTTCAATTGTGATCTCATCTTGATTTTTAATTATAGAAATTTGTTTTGCGATTGATTTCGCTGTTATTGGTGAATCTCCTGTAATCATTACAACATCGACTCCAGCTTCATGACAAGCCTCGACAGATTCCTTTACACCTTCTCTGGGAGGATCCAATATAGTTACAAAACCTAAATATGTCAAGTCTGATTCAAATGTATCTCTATCATCATCTGAATGAGATGGTAAAGCATAAAATTCTTTATAACATAAGCTTAAAATTCTATAACCTTGACCAGCATAAAAATCAACTTTTTCCATTATTTCATTTTTTAGTTTCTCAGAAAACTCTACATTCGCATCTTTATATAAAATTTTTGAGCATAATGGAAGCAAGACTTCTGAAGCACCTTTCGTGAATGAGTAATGTTTTTCTTCCCTTCTGTAAATTTTAGTCATTCTTTTAATTTTCGAGTCAAATGGATATTCCTTGATTTGTTCATAGTCCTCTAAAATATAATCTCCCATACCCTTTTGGAATAACACCATTAAAGCTCCTTCCGTCGGAGATCCTACTACATTCCATGTAGGAATGATTTTAGAACCCACTTCAATTTCATTTTTAACAAGCGCCGAATTGTTATTCAAGAAACCTGAAATTAAAACGAATTTTAAATGCGGATGATTTTCTACATGTTTTACAAATACAGGATTCTTGGGATCATCCATTTTAATGATCTCACCTTCAGGAGAGTAACCACTTCCAGTTACTTTAAAAATTGAACCATTTGTCCATATATTCTGCACGCACATTTGATTTTTAGTTAATGTTCCAGTCTTATCGGAGCAAACTACACTAACTCTTCCAAGACTGTCAACAGAGGCTATATTTCGAATAATTACTCCTTGATGAGCCATTGCTAAAAGTCCCGTAAGGAGCACAATTGTAGTCACTAATGGTAAATTTATAGGCATTAAATCCATTGTAGAATTCAAATAACCAACAGGATCGAAAATTTCACTATTGGGATTAAAATTTATAATAATAAGTTGAATTAATTTTATTAACATTAATAATCCCCATAATCCCATTACCATTATCCCTAACCATTTACCAAAATGATTCATTTTTTGGCGAATTGGAATATCACTTGTACCTGCTAATTCTAATTGATGAGACAATTTTCCTATCTCCGTATTTGGGCCTGTCTTAACTACTACGGCTTTCCCATTTCCTATAGTGACATAAGTACCATAAAATACCATATTTTTTCGTTCTCCAATAGAAATTTCCTTATCAAAATTGAGTGCCCTCCCATCAGATAATTTCTTTGCAGATTCACTTTCTCCTGTAAGAGAGGCTTCATTTGCCTCCATATTTGCGCATTCAATTATTCTTGCATCCGCCGGGATTTTATCTCCTTGATTTATAACTAAAATATCTCCTACTACTACATTTTTCGTTGTAATTTCAATTTTTTGACTGTCTCTTATTATTGTAGCTGTAGGTGCCGATAATTCGCGTAATGCATTTAATTTTTTTGTTGCTCGATATTGTTGGAATATTGCGATAGAACAATTTACCAATACAATTAATAGTGTCAATCCTATAGTAACCAGAGCGCTTCCTCCACCAACTAAAGATAAAATGAACATGATAAGGGCTCCAATTAGGTAAATAACTATAAGCCAATTAAATAAGGGTGCTAGATACACTTTTATAAAGCCTTTAGAAACTTTAGGGATTTCATTGAAACCATATAATTCTAAGCGTTTATTAGCTTCTTCCGTGCTCAATCCTTGTTTAGAATTTGTTTCAAGTTCTTCAAAAATGGTATTCAATTCCCGGGCGTAATATGGAATTTCCATTGAAATATCATCCAATAAAATGTAATTTCTAATTTTATAATTAAAAATATTATATAGTAATAATAAAAATAGTTATGCTATTTATTATTATTGGAATGAGATATGACTAATCTTTAATTATAATCAATAAGATCTTAAAACTATAAAAAAAGAAAGGAAAATTAATGGGAATTAAAAAACAATATTTTTCTTTCTTGCGATAAATTTAATTATTTCTATTCCAAATAATCCTGGAAATGAAAGAAAAATACATATTAGCCAATCATATGGGCTGAGAAAGAGAAAATTCAATTGAAGGGGAAGATTCCACTGATCATTAATTACTGTATTTACAGGATATGAAAATAAAACGAGTAGTACGTGAATACCTAAAGTAAACATACAAATCGTAAATAAAGTAATATTAAATTCTTCTTTAATGCTTTTTATTATCGATTTATTTAATCTTCTAACAGCCCATATAAAATTTGTTTCTGTAATAAATACGGTAGTAAAAAACATAGTTCTTGCCTTCATCTCCAATATTTCGCCCTCTTTTATTGTTACAATTGATGGCGGAAAATAACTTAATGATGGATTAATATTGAATTCATTTAAGGGAATAAAATTTCCTAAGGTTAATTGGAGTGCGAATACGACTCCTATTCCCATCAAGAAGGAATGAATTATTAAAATAATCCAAATGTTTTTGTTAAGTATTTCTTCACCATTTCTAGGCATTTCATTCATAATATCCTTTGGAGGTTTATCAATTACAAGCCCGAGAGAAATTAATCCGTGTATAATTGTAAAGATATATACATGTTGCCAATTTGATGAGAATATTTCGAATATTGGAATAAAACTATAAAAAAAATAAATAAATCCTTCCATCAAATTTAAACATATAAAGAAATATATGAGTAATCTAATATTTGAAAAGATGCCTCTTCCAATTTGAATTCCTTTCACGATTGAGGTGAAATTATCATCTGTAAGGATGATATCTGCAGTTTCCTTAGCTATGTCTGTTCCTTTAATGCCCATAGCTATACCTATTTCAGCTTTTTTAAGTGCTAATGCATCGTTAATTCCATCACCAGTCATCGCGACAACTTTTTCCATCTTTTGATATTGTTCCACAATTAATTCTTTATCAGAAGGATTAACTCGAGAATAAACAGTTATGTTTTGAAATTGATTTCTTTTAAAATATTTAATGCTTAATCCTTCAACAACCATCTCTCTTTCAGATTCATCAAGTATTCCTATGCTTGAAGCGATTGTTTTAGCCGTAAGTGGATGATCTCCGGTTATCATTATTACTTTTATTCCTGCATACTTGCATACCTTCACTGATTGTTTAACCTCAAATCGAGGAGGATCCATTATTGAGACAAATCCCAAGTATATGAGATTTTTTTCAAGTTTTTCTCTATCTAATTCATCATATTTATCCAAGTTTTTATAGGCAATGCTCAAAATTCTATAACCTTCTGAAGCACGTTGAAAAATCATATCAACAAGTTTATATCTTATTTCATCATTCATTTCTTCGACCTTTCCATCAATTTCAATAAATGAAGAATCTTCAAGAATGATCTCTGCTGCACCCTTAGAGAACAATAGATATGAATCCTCTAAAGTATCTAATTTACAAATTGATGACATTTTTTTTAATTCAGAGGTAAATGGAAATTCTCTTATAACTTTAAAATTTTTTCGTATATTATCAATTTTATATCCTGCTTTTTCAGCAAGCACTAATAATGCTGCTTCTGTGGGAGAACCAATAATTTGTTTAATAGCCTTTTGAAATTTATGATTAATAGATTTATTAATTCCCTCGAAAAGTAATTCAGCAGTATTATTTACTACGATCGAAGCAATAAATTTTTGAAAATTTGGATTGTCGCTAAGATCAATCATATTTCCATCTAGATAAATTTGTCCATTAATTTCATATCCAGAACCATCAACATCATATTCTTTTTCATTTAACCAAAATTTTTGCACGCACATTTCATTTTTTGTAATAGTCCCCGTTTTATCAGAACATAATACTGAAACGCGTCCTAGTGATTCAATGGAAGTCAGATTTTTGATAATAACACCACTTTGTGCCATTTTAAGAACTCCTGTTATTATCACTAGAGTTGTTACTAAAGGTAAATTAACTGGTACAATATTCATGGCTATTAAGATTGAATCAATTAAAACGCGATTGATGTTTTTATCCAAAAAAATGATTTGATAGATGATTAGAATAAAACAATTTATAAATACAACGCTTCCTAAGATATATCCTAACCGATTTAATTTTTTAACTAATGGGATTTCTTCGATACTTCCCATTTCATTTAAAGAATAAGAAATTTTACCTATTTCTGTCTTAGTTCCTGTATTAGTAACTAAAATCTTTGCTTTACCAGTATCTACAAAAGTTCCCATGAATACCATGTTTGTTTGATGATGAATAAAAACATCATTATCAGAAATTATTTCACAATTTTTCTCAACAGGTTCACTTTCACCTGTTAAGGGAGCTTCTTCAATGGTTAAATCGCTCGATTCAAAAATTCTACCATCCGCAGGTATTTTATCTCCTGATTTTATTATGATAATATCTCCAGGTACGAGATCTTTATTCAAAACTTGAATCTTATGACCATTTCTTATAACTGTTGCTTTTAAAGTCGAAATTTTCTTTAAAGATTCAAGAGCCTTTTGAGCTCTGTATTGTTGTATAATAGCTATAGCAGAATTAATAAATATAACAAATAAAGTAATAATTGTTGAGAAATAATCACCCAGTAATATTATGATGAGTGATGATATTATCAGAATAATGATCAAAAAATTGAAGAAAGGAGATAAATATATTTTCCAATATGATTTTTTGACTTTTGGTAGTTCATTCAAACCATACTTTAATTGTCGTATGTTAATTTCATTTGGATTTAATCCCGTTTCAAGATTTGTTTTAAAATAATAAACTAATTCTTCTATCGATTGATTAAAAAATAATTTTTCATTAATAGATGATGAGATCATTTTAGTTTATTATGAAATAAAAGAACAATTTGATAAATATAATATAATCTAAATAAATTCAAGAAATATTAATTATTGTGATTTTTTTAAGGATTTTCTAAATAGATTGTCATTAAACAATTCTTATTGTTTTAAAGTTTTTTTTTAGGATCACCAAGGTTCTGTTTTAAACCTTGATATTTCTTTCGAATAGTCGTACTTGAAAATCCAGTTGTTTCTTCAATTAGCGATTGTGTAAAAATTTTTCGTTTATCTACTAATTGTCCAACATAATAAACTAAGCCTGCAGTAAAAGCTTTATAATTTAGGTTTTTTAAATCTTTATAACTAATTTTTTGAAGCAAATCATTTGCCATTAGAAGCATTTCTATCTTAGATTTCTCATATTCAGATGTATCATTAAAAAATTCATTTACTTTATTAAATGGAATGGAATTCAAATTCTTTTGAAATAAGATCTTTATTTTTTCTTTTATATCACGTTCTATGTCCGATTCTGTCTTTATCTTCTTCTTTCTTTTCTTTTCAACATTTTTAATTTTAAGCATTGCATTGTTTAACATTTTCTTATTTATCTTATGGCCAAGTTCATTACATACTTCGATAAAATGTTCTATTCGAATATTTGTCGTATCTTTAACTTCCATCCAAATAATAGCTAGAAAAATGATTACCATGTTTTGATAGGGTTTCCGATATTTTTTACTATAAATTAGATATCGATCCTTAATTTCTTGAAATTTTACTTGATCTATATTCAAACCAATTCCATATCCTTTTAATAAGTCAATAGTTTTTTTCTGTTCGCTAAATGAACCAACTGAATCACGAAACCATTTTTCTAAAGTTAAAATTTTATTATATTGTTCCTTTATTTTAGGATCTTGGGTTGCTTTTGAATCTCTTCTTCTTATACCCCTTTCATAATCTCTTTGTGAATCTGAAAATTCACTTATAATGCTTGATTTATCAAAATCCATTCCGCCATCTAAGACTATACCACAATCCTGGCAAACAAGGAATCCTGCTTCAACTTTAGTATTCTTATGTAAACATTCTTGGATTTCGTTCATGCCTTCCTAAATATCAACCTTTAATAAATTTTTTACGAAATATTAACCTTCAAAAACAATAAAAGCTTAAATTATTTTAAGTTATCTTATATTATATTTATTTTTGAGTATAATGAGGAAATAACTAAAATGGAACGAGAAATCATTGATAAATGTTTGAAATATTTTAGTATACTAATATTCATTACCTCTTTAGTTGAATTAATCCTTGCTATAATTATAAGTCTAATCCCTATAATAGTTAATTCAGAAGTGATACCACTTATAAATTTCATACTTTCAGATAGTTTTCAAATTGCAGGAAGTGTTTCATGGATTCTTACGATAATAACTCCATTATTTACATTAATTCTTGGTCTATTTTTGTATTTTATTATAACTAAGAAACAAATTAGTATTGAATACTTATCTAAATATATGATGGTATTTGGATTGATCATCATGATTGGAACTTTTATTAAATTAGAATATCAATATATATTACAAAAAGTATCTGTTGTTATAGGAACAGATACTAAACAATTTTTACTTGTCTTAATCGATCCTTCAATAACTCCTTTTTCTGTATTAGTTCTATGGACGATTCAGACGAGTATCTATTGTGGATATACCGTGCTTGCAATAGTAATAACTGCTGGTGGATTGAATAAAAGCTTAAAAATCGAGAAAGATCAAGAAAGTAGATCATAAAATTCATTTTATTTGCTCAAAGAATTGCATTCCATGAAGCTATAACATGCTCTTTATCTACTTTAAAAACCTTCATCATTTTGTCCCATTTGATATGAGATAAAATCCCTCTTGGAAATTTATTATCTATAGCATTAGCGATGCCTTTTATAAATTCTATGTCATCAGAATAAATATCTATCTTAATTATATGATTACTCCCCTTATGAATATTCATACCTTTCACGTGACATTCAATATCAACAAAAACATCAATATTTGGAGCCAAAATATATACATTTTTATTCCGAGTTGCCCTCGATAATTCCTTTACTGTGGAACCATCATTATATTTTAAAAATTTTTTAATTGCATATACTGTATCTGGTACATAAGTATTGATAAAATTACCATCAGAGCGAGCCCTTCTTCCAGTGCCAAAAAGAGTAGTTTTAGGTAAGCTTAGGAGATTTAATTTTTTTGCCCTTCTTTTTAAGAATTTTGTCATAATTAAAAAGTACAAATTGGTTTATTTAAATCCACAAGGTAGGATTTTTTACATAATAATATTTACTTACAAATCCATAATAAAAAGTATGGTAGAGAAAATCTTGAAACTGTTTTTTAATTATAAAAATAAAAAAACCTATAAAAGTTAAAATTTAATTCAATGATAAATATCTCATCATCATTGATAATGCTTTAAAAGACACTGGATAGAACAATAAAGATAATTCGTAAAAAAATTATTATAACGTTATAATAATTGATTTTCATTCATCCAGGAGAGAACAAGAAAATTGAGTTTAAGAATTTTTAAGATGAATTATTGTATTCTTATAATTTTAAGTTGTAATTAAAATATAAAAAAGGGTTAAAATTGTTAAAATATTTATTTTAATTTCAGTTTTATTTGTTTTGCTCTGCTACGGAGTGTTACTTCCGTAATCTTAGCCACATCAGCTACATTTGATTGTGTCTTTCGTATTGCTCCTTCTTTCGCGGCAATATAAATGCAGGCTGCTGCTAGACCTTTGGGATCTTTACCGGTTCTTTTTAATCCGTTTTTTGATGCTTGGATTAGCATGTTTATTGCGCATTTTTGTATTTTGATGGGTAAATTCAATTCATTTCCAAACCTAAAGACTAATTTTTCAGCTGTAATTGGTTGATATGATAAATTAAGTTCTGGTAAAACATCTCTGATTATCATTGCTAAGCTCCTATGAACTGTCCTTCTTGGTGTTAAGGATGCCTCGCACACTTCATCTAATAAACGAGGGAAATCATGAACTCGAATTGCAGCATAAAGTGAACCCGCAATAAAACCATTAATCGAGCGCCCCATTGTTAATTTTTTTTTTGCCACTAAACTATAAATTTTCCATGCGGTTTCAGCAATGTATTCAGGAATATTTAATTTGGATGTTAACATTTTTAATTTAGGTTTAGCTTCCCAGAAATTACGTTCTATACTGGAAATTAAAGAATTCTGAATCTTGGATAATCTAGAAAATAAAGCTTGTTCTTTAGGACCAATTGATTTGCCCTTTGAGTCTATTTTAGTTGTAGGTAGCATTGTTCTAGGTCCAAAGTCTCTCCATCGCGGTTCAGTTCTACGACGATTTTGTATTTCTTCTATTGTATATGCCCTTCTTTCATTTCCTACATAGGTCCTTTCAAATATCATACCACAGTTTAAACATACCTTATTTCCATCGCGAGATTCTATACTGGGAATGTTACAACATTCCTTTTTACCTAAAAGTTCATCAGTATCCTTATTTAGTCGTATCAGATTCCTATATAGCTCATTCATGTTAATTCTATCCTAAAAGATTATAAAAAGTAAAAACTTCTTCGATCACGAAATATTGGATTGTAAAAAATTTTGTATTATAAACTTTTTGATAAGATCAATATGAATTAGTTTCATTTATAAATGTTTTCCTCACAAATATGTCCAATATATCGAAAAATTTTTGATTTACTGAAAATCAATATTAAAATAAGTTTAAAATATCAAAAAAGATGAATGAAAATGGAATTTTATGAAGTTATAAGAAAACGACGATCCTATAGGTTTTTTCAAAATAAAATGCCTGAAAGAGAAAAAATTCAGAAAATTTTAGAAGCGGCACGTTTAGCTCCAACATGGGCTAATAAACAAGGGATGAATTATATCATTGTTCAAGATAGTCAAAAGGTTAAAGCAATTTGGGAAGCTGTTGACCAAAAACAGAAATTTTTAGATGCACCAATGTTTATCGTGGGTTGTATTAGCGAAAATAGTTCTGGTGCAAATAAAAATGGTTTAAAATATTTTACAGTAGATTTTGGTATATGTTTTGAGCATTTAATACTTGCAGCTACAGCTGAAGGATTGGCTACATGCTGGATTGGATATTTTAATGAAGAAAAGATCAAGGAGCTATTAGACATTCCAAAAAAGTATCGTGTTATAGGATTAACACCATTAGGATATTCAACTAAAGAAAAAAGTGATATTCATGATCGAAAACCATTAGAAAAAATAATTCATTGGGAAAAATTCTAAATATTTGATTATAATATAATAGCTTAAAAAATATAATTTAAAATGATGCTAATCCATAGAATTAATTTAAAAAACAATTCAATAAAAACAAAAGAGATTACTCTTGATTCTCAATATTATTTGTTAGGAGGAAGAGGCTTAACATCACAAATTATTCTTGATGAAGTAGATCCAGATTGCGATCCACTTGGAGAGAATAACAAAATTATTATAGCTAATGGGCTTTTAACTGGTAGTTCCTTTCCTTGTTCTGCACGAGCTTCAGTTGGTGCAAAAAGTCCTTTAACTAATGGGATAAAAGAAGCTAATGTCGGTGGTAGGCCTTCGATGATGCTTGCTTTACATGACATTCGTGCTTTAATTTTAGAAAAAACTTCTCCTATACTTAAGTTGATCTTGATTAAAAATGAAGGTATTACAATGGTTTCTGCTGAAGAATATAAAGGTTTGGGTAATTATGAGCTTCATTCTAAGTTATATGATAAATATGGAAAAAAAATTGGTATTTTTTCCATTGGTCCTGCTGGAGAATATATGATGAAATCAGCGAGCGTTGCGGCTAATGATTTAGAAGGATATCCTAGCCGTCATGCTGCGAGAGGGGGATTAGGAGCAGTAATGGGCTCGAAAAAAATTAAAGCAATTGTAATTTTCCCTTCAAAAAATCCAAAATTTAAATACCATGACATTAAGAATTTCAAAGAAATCTCGAAATCTTTCACGAAAACATTAGTAGAATTAAAAAAAACTCTCTCTATTTACGGTACAGCATCACTAACTAAACCAATGAGCGAAATTGGAGGTTTACCTACTAAGAATTTTAGAAATGGTTCTTATGATCATGCAGATGATATCTCTGGTGAAACATTGCATGAATTAGTTATTTCCAGGCAAGGGAAAAAACAGATTCCTTGTAGTCCTACTTGCGTGATAAGATGTTCAAACTATATCGTTGATGAAAATGGAAATCATGTAACCTCAAGTTTCGAATATGAAACAATCGCATTAAATGGTTCGAATTTAATGATAAATGATTTGGATAGTTTAGCTAAAATAGATCATTTCTGCGATGATGTTGGTATTGATACAATAGAATTTGGTGGAACTATGGGTGTTGTAATGGATTGCAATAAACTAGATTGGGGGAATTCAAAAAAAGTTATTGAAATTTTAGATAAAGAAATAAGAAATAATACTGAATTAGGTAGATTATACGGAAATGGTGTTCAGCATGTTGGTAAGGTATTAAACGCAAAAAGAATCCCTCAAGTAAAAGGACAAGGTCTTTCTGGATATGATCCTCGAGTCTTTAAAGCTATGAGCGTGACTTATGCCACATCTCCAATGGGCGCTGATCATACAGCGGGTCCAGCAGTAGCTGGAAGAAAAGCAAAATCAGATGTGGATTATGGGGAAATATGGGAAAATTCAAAAAAACTTGATTTATCTTACGAATTACAAATTTATATTGCTGTTATTGATTCATTGGGCTGTTGTTATTTTATTGGACCTAGTTATGAAAATTTAGAAATAATGGCAGATGCAATCAATGCATTGAAAGGATTAAGATTATCTAGAGAAGATCTCATAAAAATAGGAAAAGATATCATTAAATGTGAATTAAGCTTTAATGAAAAAGCAGGTATAACAAGTAATATGAATCAATTACCAGAATTTTTTTCTAAAGAAGTTTCAATTCCAACAGATTTAAGAGTATCTTTTCAAGATCGAGAATTTAAAAAGTTTTGGAATAAATTAGAATAATAATTATTATTCTGATTTACTTTAAAGTAGTTTAACCCTTATTTTTTACAGAATCTTTTTCTTTTTTAATTTTATTTAAAGCTTTTTCAGCTATATTTGTATCAGTTTCAATTATTTTAGTAGCATCTGCTTCGATTTTCTCCAAGGCAATATTGATCTCATCCAAGACCGATTTTTCATTAGTATCTTTTAATTTTTTCAATAAAGCTTCTGTAGCACCAATGTCTCGTATCTTCCCTAATGCTTTGGCTGCTTCAGCTTGAACATAAGATTTCTTATCATTAAGTGACTTAATCAATAAAGGTACAGCTTTTGGATCTTTTATACTACCTAATGCTCTTATAACTGAACTTCGCACTATTTCAGATTCATCCTTTAAAGCTTTCATTAATGAGTCTACACCTTTTTTATTACGTATCCATCCTAGAGCCCAAGCTGCCTCGGCTCGAACTTTCTCTGATGGATCATCAGATAGTGCTTGAATTAGAGGTTCAATATTTTTTTCATTTTTTATCCAACCAATTGTCCAAGCTGCTTTAGCCCTTATTTGATCATTTTTATCATCTTTTAAAATTTTAGATACAGCAGGGATAATTGAAGGATTTTTAGTTGTTTTGATAAAATCAAGAGCTTTGCTGCGAATCAAGTCATTAGGGTCTTCCATTGCTTTTATAAACGGTTCCAAACCCCACTTACGTCTTAATTTCCTAAGAGAGTCTCTAGCTTTATCTGCTAATACAATGTTATCATGATTTAAATATTGCAATACATTATTAATTGAATTGGAATTACCTATATCTCCTAAAGCAATAATGATTTCCTTATGACATTTGAAATTTTTATCATTCAATTTTTCTAATAAAAATTCAGTAGCTTTATCATTACCCATTTTTGATAAACCCCAAATTGCTTTTTCAATATTCTTGATATTCTCATCATCCAATGATCGAGCAAGCTTTTGTATGGCCATTAGATCATCAATTTTTGGAATATCACTTTTCGATTCAATAGGAGCAATCATTTTCTTTTCTTTTAAGGCATCGGTGATTTTAACTAGACCATACGTGTCAGTTATTAAGCCTAGAGCATGTACGGCTTTTTTTATAACTTTTTTATTTTCATCATTTAAGGTCCTAATGAGAGGAATTAAAGCTCTAAAATCCCCAATTAGTCCTAGTGCTTCAGCTGCATTATCTCGACCTTTTGTATATTTTTCTTTTAAAAGTAATATTAAAGGTAATACAGATCTGGGATCACCTATTTTTCCTAAACACCATGCTGCCTTTTTTTTTGCATCCTCGTCATTAGAACTAAGTAATCGATTTAAGTTCTGTATGACATTATGATTTTTTTTTGGTATTATTGAAAATTCTTCAATTATTTTTAAATCTAAAATCTTATCGATTGCTTCTGTAGCTTTTCTTCTAATTTTATAACTATCATCTTCAAGTGAATGGATTAGCAATTCGATAGTCTTCTTATCACCTATTTTACCTATTTTATCATCAGAGCTCCTTAAAAGCTCTTCTCTAATTTTTAGATCTAATATTTTATTGAGAGATTTAGCTGCTTTTTTTTTCACTTGGCGATTTTGATCTATTAATTTTTGAATTAGATAATATACTGCACCAGTATCACCTATATTTCCTAATGCTATTACTGCATTCTCCCTCAATTTATCATAATCATCCGATAATGCTTCGATTAAACCTAAAACCGCTTTCT
>JBHLME010000067.1:0-23739 GCA_048938445.1 Promethearchaeota archaeon
TTCATGGTGCGATGTGCACTTCTATTAGTGGAAGATGTTATTTATCTGCTACTATATGCGATTCTGAAGAATTTTCTGCAAATCGAGGTACATGTATTCAACCCTGCAGGAGAAAGTGGAAAGTTATTGATGATGCAAGTAATGAATTACTATATGACGGTCAAAGGTTTATCAATTCAAAGGATTTATGCATGATTAAACATGTTCCTGAGCTTATAGAAGCAAGAATTAATGCATTTAAAATTGAAGGACGAATGAAAGATGCATTTTATGTTAAAACTGTAGCAAGTTGTTATCGAGAAGCAATAGATCATTATAAAAATGGAACCTTTAGCAAAGATAAGGTCAAAGAATGGATAAATAGATTAACTAAGGTTTATAATCGAGGTTTTCATACTGGATTTTATTTTCACAGGCCAACTATTGAAGACGTAGAATTAATTCTTGGAGGCAATGTTTCTCCTTGGCGAACACAATATCTTGGTAAAATTTTATCATTTGATGATATGAGCATGACGGCAAATGTCTTGATTGAAAATAGAACCATTCCTATAACGAATGGAAGCGAAATTATTATAAGAGGAAATGATACATATCATATTGATACCGTAAAAAAAATATATGTAAAAGGAAAAAAGGTAGAGAAAATAATACGAAATAAGGGGGATAAATCGCAAATAATAAACATTCGCCTTGAAAATAAAGTAGAATCCAATGAAAAAATATATATCCTCACCAAAGAATAGCCCTATTAACTAGAGTTATTTCAAAAGAGAAAATACATGATTCAAGATGAGTTTTGAAGAAAAACGGAAAGAATTAATTGAAAATCTCAAAAAAAGGGGCATTTTATCTAAAAATGATGTAATAAATGCGATGTTAAAGGTACCTCGACACTTGTTCGTGCCTGAAAAAGCTGTATCTTCTGCATATATAGATTCTCCACTTTCAATTGGACTAAATCAAACAATAAGTGCTCCTCATATGAATGCCATGATGTGTGAGTATCTTGAATTAAAAGAGGGTGATAAAGTATTAGAAATAGGAACTGGTTCAGGCTATCATGCGGCATTATGTGCAGAACTAGTTGCTCCTGAAGGTTCTATAAATCCTGGACACATTTATACAATTGAGCGCCATAAAGAGTTAGTTGAAAAAGCTCGAAATAGCTTAAAGGAGACGGGGTATGATAACCGGGTAACAATAATTTATGGTGATGGAACCTTGGGATATCCAAAAGAGGCACCCTACGATAAAATATTAGTAACCGCCGCTTCCCCGGAAAAAGTACCTCAACCTTTTAAAGATCAACTAAAGAATGGTGGTCTTCTTTGTATTCCAGCAGGTTCAAAAAATTTTGGACAGACATTATATATCGTTAAAAAGGATGGAAATAGCTATGAAATAGAAAAAAAATGTGGTGTAAGATTTGTCCCTTTAATAGGAGAACATGGATTTAAGTGATATTAATTGTCAAGTATCTGCTTGCACTTTTTTTTCATTAACTTGGCTCTTATCTCTTTTACAAAAGCATTTCTCCTTATTTCTTCCTTAAGTTCTTCGTCACAACCATTCCAACAATCATATTTTTTTGATGGATAACAAGCAGACATTTTTTTTTCCTCCATATTCATTAATCGTTTTCTTAATCCATATAATGTAAAAAAAATGAATTATATGTAATTTTGTATTATAAAATATAAAATTAAGCGAGAAAGAATATTAAGAAAATAAGGAATATACAATTATTTTTTATTAAAAAATATTAAAATTTATTCTCCATTAAAGGTTGAATACTTTGATCTTTGTTTATCAATCTTTGCTTTGACTAATTTTTTGCGTATATTTTTCACATGCTCATTTTTTTGAAATATTTCTCGTGTCGATTTGTTGCTATAGATCCAGTTGCCTTTTTCTGCAGTGTTTTTATATGTCATCGTATTCAGAATAAAAGCATGTACTTTAACTATACATAGTATTTTGAATTATATAAAGCTAGCATATTTCGACAAAATTGCTAACCTTATACAAGATTGTAAAAAATATTTTTAATAAAATTGAAGTTTCAATTCAATTTCAAAACTTTTCGTAAGTTTTATCATTGGAATCACATTGACACCTTGATATATTTTTTTATAGCCCTCATCTGTAAAAGCATAAGCAATAATTGGAAATTTACCAATTTTTATTTGATTAGATTCACTATTAAGATCAATTTCAAAATTTAATTCATAAGTTCTATCTAATACTTTAAAATGTGAACTTGAATATAAAAATGGTTCCAGTAGATCCATATTTAAATTTTCATCAAATTCTGACTGCTTGCTTTCCCATTGGAATTCATTTGGATTACCATTAAAGAAAAAGGGTATATCTACTGCCAAATTTAATTTCTCAATTATTTTTCTTAATATTTCTTCATTTTCATTATTTTCCTTTAATTTTCCATTAATAGTAATAAATAATTGATTGTTTTCAACAATGATGGTTTTAGAAATAACACAAGATACCCCCTCTCCCGATTTAAAATTTTTAATCATACCTTCTTTTTGCATTTCGATTAATGCTTTTTGACCATTAATCTCGCTCTTTATTAAAGAAAAATTTCCATCAACAAAATCTCCTAACTCTTGATAAATATCTGCTTCAATTTGCTCGATAGTAACATCATCATAAAAAATTCTAACCCGCAACATCGATCTCCTAAAACGATCAACCATTATTTCACCTTTTTCTATTTTTTCATTATCATGGTAAGCTTCAGGCCATCTTGTTAATGTATTTAGGATATTATAAGATTTTGGTTTGAAATCAATTTCAAAAATGGTCCCTCCATTTGATGGATTTATATAAACATTAAGAATATCCGATTCTATCAAAACATCCATTTTGCTATCCTTATTAAAATCCAATGGTTCTATTGACATGTATGAACTTTGATGAGAGACGATTAATCCATTCATCTCATCAATTAATTTTTCAGCATTAATCAAATGAGTATATACAGAAAATCTTAAAAACTGTAAATAGACTCCACCAAACATTCCATGCCAATAACAATCATTACATTGCCCTTTATAAATTTCATCCCATGCTTCAAGAACTTTTGGTTTTAATGTTGAAATAAGAGTAAGATCCTTCAATTTCTTAATTTTAGATTCTAAGTCTAGAAGTTTTTGTCTCACATGGAGCATTTTTTTATGCATGTTATTAGATTCTGGATATTTTACCAAAAAATATCTCCAAAATCCACCTTTAAGAAATTGATATGCTTCTTTCCAGGTTTTATATTTTTTTGTAAACTCTATTATATGGCTAAACTTCTTTCTAACATCTGTAGGAAGAACCCATTCTTCCATTTTATCATAACTTGCCGTGGGTAGATATACTAAATTTTTTGCTGGAAATTGTTCAATGTATTCTGAGGGTGTGATTGATTTTATCCATTTATTATTTTCTACTTGTTTCAGAAAAGCGGGAATGAAAGGCTTTCCATTATCACCTTCTTGATGTCCATAGCCCTCTATATAACAAATCTGATGTGTAGTGCCCCAAACACCCATCTTTTCAGCATCAGAAATCATTAGCGCAACCCGATCACCATTTTCGTCTGCGGCTTCTTTCAAATAATCTATCGTCATGTATGTTGGTTTCCAAGGAGTAAGATATCGTATTGGTTCATTAATAGGAAAGACCCTTAATGTTTTCCCTTCATCTTCAGTAATGTAAGTATATAATGTTTCTTCTTGAGTAATACCACTTGACCGGAAATGATTGTCATCAACAATAACATAAGTTAATCCTACATCACTTAGAAAAGAGGGATAATTTGGTTCCCATACCCTTTCCGATAACCAAGCACCTTTTACATCTAATCCAAATTCTTCATGGATTAAATGAGAAAGTTTTCGTATCTGAGCAATTTTATCTCGATAAGGAATGATTGAAAAAATGGGCTCATAATATCCACCTCCAATAATCTCAATTTGACCTCTGCTTGCCATTTCTTTAATTTTTTTAATTATTTCCGGTTTCTTTTTAATAAACCATTCTAACAAGTTACCAGAAAAATGGAACGTGATTTTTACATTGGGATGTTCATAAATTGTGTTGATTAAAGGGCCATACGATTTATTAAAACAATCCTCAATAACATGCTCAAAATTGTCTACAGGTTGATGAAAATGGAAAATTATGGGTAGATGGATGCTTTTCTCTGTGATAATTTATTACACCATTGTTTAGTAATATTACAAATAAAGACTTAATGGTTTATAATTGTAATGAATAAGCAGTTTTTATAATTCAAATATTAAGTGAATCCTACCTAATTGAGTGAAAATATCATCTTATATCCTTTATTTTTGAAGCTTTTTCAAGCATTATTCTTTATTTTCTTTTATTAAGACTAAATATGGAAAGGCTTTTTGAAGTTTACCATCTAATTTTTTAAAAATGAGGTTATTATTAAAAATTGGTTGATTAAGTCTTTGAATTATATCATCTGAAATCATTTTTGAGAAATTTTTAATTGATTTTTGAAGATAATAATTATTCCCCGATGTAATAACGATAATTATTCCATCTCTTCCCTTTAATTCCGAGAAGTACATTTTATACTCATCAACATCAAATAATTTTAATTTTGCTGAAGATCCAAGTATTTCACTTACTATCACCGAAATAGCTTTGATTGCTCCACTTATTACTATTTTTTTTGATTCGTCTAGAGCTGGAATATTTCTCGTGGAAACATGTCGGTGATAAACAAGCAAACCTGAGCGATTAATAATATATATATCATGTACAGGAAATGAAAGCCTGAAAATATACTCTTTATGAATAATATAATTTATTACTAATAGTGATTGCCCTATAATCCAAATATAATATCTTAAGATAGAAAAAATTAGATCATTTGAAAAATAAAAGAGAAAACTTACCATAACGGTAATAACGGCAATTAATTCCAGCATGGTAGCATTTTCCTTCATTAGTCTATGGGTTTTATAACAAGATTTCAATATAAAGAATGAACATATTAGAGTAAATATGATAATAGTTGAAAACCAAGTTATATAAATTTCAGGTAATTTATTAATCACCTCTTCAAAGAGCAGAAAAGATACTGCTGTATTTAATTGCAATATGCTAAAAAGAAAAATATTAATTGTTCTTGAAGTTTTTTTTTCAGAGATAGCTTGGTAATGTAGATAAATGAAATATGTAGCATATATAAATGTAATATATGTAATTTGATTGGAATAAAAACCAATTATATTAATAAAAAATCCTAAAAAATTTAAATGACTGCCCATTACCAGTAAAAAATAAGCAATAGTTAAGTGTATTGGTATTACTCCCTTCTTTACAATCCTCCTGTATAAAAAAACTAAAAGTATTACAGTTACAATTGTTGATGAAACTGGTTCAGAGAGTATTGAAAAATTAAGATCTATAATAATTCCACCACTATAATATTTGTATCTATTCCATATATATTCCTAATGTTAGTTTCAAAACAATTTCAAATTATAAATCTTTTTACTTATTACTATAGTTCGTATCAGTGAAAAACTATAAGTAAAATTAATAACGTTTAAAAGTTCAACAATTATATTTAATTATCAAGTTTGAAATAGAAAGAATTTAGTATAAATTTAAAACATAAAAGCAATGGCAAATACAATTGATATCAAACATGTAGAAAAAATCTTTAACACTCAAGAGTTTAAAAAGTGGCTAATCTCGAAAAGATGGTTTGGAAATAAGTTAGAATTGGTTGATTTAAAATTTATAATTCAGATAGAATATTTTAAATCAATAGAAGAAAGGATTCTTCTTCTAATCATTAAAATCATTAAACAGAGTTATTCAAAGTCTTATTTTTTACCATTAATCAATTATATGAATGTACATGACATTCTTGACACAATAGAAGTTGATAAGAATACCTTGCAGAATATTAAAGACCATATTTTTGAGGGTGATTTAAAATTAATTGAGGCGGAATACTGCTTTTTTTTTTGGAAAATCATTTTACGTGATATTGAGTTAAATGAAGCATTTAAATTTCCTGAAAATTATATTTTTTCATTACATCAATTAGGAAAAGATAACACGACAAATCTATTATTTTCAATTGAGATAAAAAGTAAAGAATCAATTGACAAACCAGCAATAACTTATGTTTTAAAATCATATAAGAGTTATTCTGAAAACTTAGAGATCATGAAATTGTCAATACTTAATGAAAATTACTTTCAAAATGTTCCCAAGATCCTCGATACTATAGAAATAAATGAGATTACTGTTATTTGCATAATGGAAATCGTGCCAAATATTGGTAATATCGGTGAGATTTATTGGAATGAACTCAATGATATGGTGAATGAGATTTCTAATGAAGAAAAAAATATTATTTCTCTTACAAATAGAAATAGAAGTATTAATTTAATTCATAAATTTTGTGTAGAATCCATTAAAATTTCTACATTAATAGGAGAAGTTATCGGTAATTTATTAAAAGGATTAATAAAATCCGGAAATATTGATTTTTCGATTGAATATATTGATGCTATGGATTATTTTAGTGAACGTGCTAAAATTATAGGTTCAATTAGCTCAATTCTAATAAAAAATTCAAATCAATTAGGAAATTCTTATAAAATTTTACATTGGAATAAATCTGAATTAAATAATAATATAGTAGGAGTCAAAAAGATTGTTAATAAATTAAAAAATGAATATAAAGAAAAAAAAATAAGAATACAACCCATACACCAAGATTTGCACATGGAACAAATTTTATATAATAAAAATAATGGAGAATATATGTTCTATATACTTGATCTTGAGGGAGACCCTCAATTATCTATCAAAGAAAAAAAAAAGAAATTTCCCATTGAAAAAGATATTGCTTCATTTTTAAGAGCTTTAAGTTATATCAAATTGAACATGCTATTAAGTATAGTAGATAAAAGAAAAAATTTGAATTTATCCCAAATATCTAATCAATCCGATGAATTAATACAGGGAATTCAAACCATTCTAAATATATGGGAGATTTATTTCACAGAATTAATTCTAAAAAATATAGAGGTGGACACTACATTAATGCATTTATTCACAATAGAGCGAATCCTAAATGAAATGAAATATGAACTTTTATATAGACCCAAAAAAATAATTATTCCATTATTAGGTTTAAAAGAAATAATTACTCAAGAATATTAACAAGTGTTTAATAATTATATTTTATTGCAAAAAATTAATTAGTAAGCCTATATTCTTGAAATTATCTTATAATAGAAATGCTCCAATGGATTTATTCGAGTATGGGTAATGAAAAACAATATAAATTGGTAATAAAATTGACAGATTATAAATTAGCTCCAATTAAAAAACTTTTAAAAAAAGTAGTTGATGAAGCTGGCACTCCGGAGTCAATATTAAGAATTGCCATGGAATTAGGGATGCTTTCTCATGAGGAACTTGATGTACTTCTTAAATTAAAACACGGTGAACAAGTTGATGCTTCTAAACGAGAGATTCTCGATATTCTCTTACAAAAGAATTTAATTCAAAAAAAATAATTTTTTTCTCTTTTCTATTTTTTTTTAATTCTTTCTTTATTCTGAAGTTTTATTGGAAATTTTGGCAAACTCAAACGAATAATGTGTTGAATCTCTTACAATAGGATTAACACTTTGCTTATATGATTTTCTAGCATCTTTACTTTTTGAAAGTTCTTCTTCGGTCCAAGATTTATCAAAATCTTGTTCGGTTCCCATTTTTATAAGTTGATACATGAATGCCTCTACAAACTTTTGAGGGCCAAATTTATGAGAAATTAATATATAATTTTCTCTATCAATAAACTTTGGAAATAGACCATAATGTTCGCATAAATCCAATTTAAATTCGATATTTTCAAAATTCCCTTCGAGGCGCGCAAGATCATTAATGAATTGGGCCAATTCTATTCCAAGATCAATTTGTAGGTCTTCATCAAATTTACTGAGAATACTTTTAAAAAAACTTCGCTTTAATATCAATAAATCATTATTATTTGAAGATAAAAATGAATTTTGGTATATTAATACATATTTTATCATCTCTAGATAGTTTCTTATTAATGAAGCTTTGGTTATACTCTTTCTTTCACAAATCTCGTTTATAATGTGATCAAGATCATTATCTATTCTTATTGTTAACACGGATTTTTCTTTTTTCGTCATCATTTTTCACTCTTATTAATTTTATATTTTCATTTTTTATGTAATATTTGTAACCTTTATCATCTATTGTAACAAAGTTAACTAAATATAAAAATAATTTGATTGTTGAAAATATCAGAAAATAAAAAAATGCCTTTATTTGAGGAAGATTATTAATTTAAAAACTCAAATTCTGTAAAATCTATTATATTATTTATAATATCATAGATTTTATCCATTATTTTCTCACATTCTTCTTCTGATAAAGGGAAAATTACTTCAGAAATTTTAATCATATTTAAAATGGTATTAAATTCTTTTTTTGCCTCATTTATCAACTTTTTTTCATATCCAGAAGCAATAGAACTCCTTGACATCTCAAAAAGGTTAATAAATTTAATTTTCTTTTCGATTGAAGAAATAATACCCATTTCATTTAGTTCAAATAATTCATCAGATGCTAATAATTCTGAAGTTAAACTCATTTTTACTCAATTTATTATTATTTTCCTAATAAAATTAAATGAGAATGGATATTAATTTCTTTGAGAGTCCAATTTTTATATGAAAATCCTTTTAATCCAATTTTAAAAACGATGAAAAATTGAGTTAGATTGTTATATTTTAATTTTAAAATGAATTTGAAGATGTTTAAATTAATATTAATATTAGATTTTGACTTATTAGTAGTTTAAAACTAATCATCTACATTATTACTTCAAAGGTAATAAATCATAAATATAATGGAAGAATTTTAGTTTTAGGAAGTGTATCATTGAAATATAACTCATAAGGTGTTTTATTAAGAAATGATTCTTTTGTAACTTAAGTAATAAAATTATGAGAAAGATTACATTCAATTAATTTTCTATATTTTCTTTTAAATAAATCAATTAGAAAAAAGTATTCAACTATATTTATCAATAGGATATTAGATATCCGTGCTATATCCTTGATTTTATATAAAAAAAAATTGTTTTATTTTAAATTTTATTATTTTTTTGTTCTTTTCATTTATATTATATTTGTATGTATGAATAAAGATTAATTATAGTAATATATGATAAATATAATCCCTTAATTTAGTTTTACTTTGATTTACTGTTATAATATTTATTTATTTATGAATATGATTATAATTATAGTCAATTTATCTAGATCCCAAAAAGGAGAAAAATTTTTATCATAATTAAGATTAATAAAGATGATAAGGTCAAGTTATTTGTTATTTAAGCAAATAATACATCTTGATTATATATTTTCATTATTATTTTAATTCAATTCTCCGCTATTTTCTCAAGCTTCTTAAAGATTCATTTTATCAGATAGATTTTAGATTTTTTTGATTTTCCTTTTTTTCTTATGAAAAAAATGAAGAGAATTTAATAAATTAAAAATTAAGATAGGAAGCATTCAAACTTAAATATTTACTTTTAGATCGAGGAGAAGCTTTGTTTAAATTAAGATTAAGGAAATTTGATATAGAATTTTTACGAATCTGGTTGGGATATCTTGCATATTTATTCAAATAATTAATTATACTAAAGAATATGTTTTTATACGATATAACAGATATTTATATTTTTGTAATAATTTGTATACAAAGAATTCATAGGTTACTTTTTACAATATATTATTACAAACGAATCAATTTTCGAAAGAAAATTAAATTTAAAAACTTAAGTAAACTTATTTAAAATGAAGGAGTAAGAGAAAAAATAGATGGATTTTATAGATCATCAAGATTTTTGAATTTTTTTCTAATTTCATTAACATATTTTTAAATAGAGGTAAAAAATAGCAATAGGTTGAAAAAAAAAAAATGGAAATAACTGAGAACCCCCATTTATTAGAATTGGAACTTTTAAATGAAAAAAAGGAAGTTATTGAAATAATTGATGATGATAAAGAAATTGAGGATATTGTTAAAGCACTTTCAAGCAAGACGCGTCGAAATATTCTTCAATATATTCGGGACGGTCCAAAAGATGTATCTAATATTGCCAGTAATCTTAATATGACCGAGGCGAATATTAGCGCTCAAATAAAAAAGTTACAGGATGCGCAACTTATTACTTGTGATTATAGTTCAGGTCTTCATGGTGTAAGAAAAATCAGTAAGTTAAAAGCAAACCAGATTCTAATCCGCTTTTAATAATTTTGATTTTTTTTTATTTAATAATTAAGTAAGTTGATTACTCATTTTTTGAAATATCTAATGAGGGTATTCTTTAAGTTTTCAAAATGTCCTAAATGAGTGTTTTCAAGGTCTTCGAGGATTTCAATGAGGCCTGCTTTTTGGATTCGTTTAGTGATCTTAAAATAGGGGGTATCTTTCATTTTTTTAAATAACATATTATGTTCATCCCCATTTTCAAGAAGAAAATCAATTGAGTTTATTAGATTCACACCTAACATTCCTTGAGTTATTTCCAAGAGCATTGTATCAAATGTGATTCTATATATGATTTCTTTATCAAAATCAGTCTTTTTTTCAAAAAGATATTCTTTTTGAATTTTGATAGCTTTTTGAAAGATTTCAATCGCTTCATTACTAATTTCTTTAATTCTATCATTAAACTCACGATTTTCAGAAGCCCTTAAACATAATGCTGCTACAGTAAGATATTCGGCTATAAAGTGAGAAAATCTGGCTTTAGCATTGAGCATTGTATCCTTTGATTCATCAGAATCCAATAACGAGTCCAAACTCCCAAGAGCTTCCTTGAAATAATTTGAAATATCTATAAACTTATTTGCTGCTGCTTCATATTCTTTCATTTCAAGTAATTGATTTCCTCTCTTCTCCTCCATTTCGTATAGTTCGTCAAATTTATTGATTTTCATTATAGCTTTTAATATCAATCTCTTTCCTTGTGTCTTTTTAATTGGAGATCTTTCTAATGCTTGACCTGCTTTTAAAAGAAAGAATGAAGATAAATTGGAATATTCTTCAGGATCAGTTTCAAGTAAATATTCTGAGGCTTTCTTATAACTTTCCCCGGCAGTTTCCCAATCATTCATTTTAAAAGAAATATTACCTAGTTGAATTAATAAATTAGCAGAGATCTCATATAATTTTAATTCTTCTGTCTTTCGAATAATCGACTCTAATCGATAAATTGCCTGGAGATTATTTTTAAATTGTGAAATTTTTTTTGAGATCCTAATATAAATCTCGGCTAATTTAATATAACTTCCAATATCTAGGTAAATTTGAGCTGCTTGTTCGTATAAATTTATTGCTTTATCACCTTTTCCTCTGTCCGCAAAATTTTCTGCTTGATCAATTAGTTTCATTGCTTCTATTTCTTGTTCTTCCCTTTCAGGACCATTATACGTTTTTTTTCACCTTATTCATTTTTTTAATAGTCAAATTAGTTTAAGAATACCTATTAATCCATAATTGAATAACAACTATAAAACAATTTATTTCTTTACTATTTATCAAAAATTTTAATGTTTTTTTGTTTAAGTATATTTTTGAATTCTTGAGTTTGAAATGCTGCAGAGAAACATTCCTTAGCATCTTCAATTGCACCATAAAAGATAAAATTGGAAAACCAAGTTGCAGCAAACATTATGTTTGCTCTTCTATACTTCGTATGAAATTTATGATTTGCTCGAGGAGAGGAGTATTTAAATAGAAATAGATTTGGAGCTGTTCCAACAGGTAAATGTAAAGACGCGCTAATCATTCTTTGAGTTTCTAGAATATGTGCAAGACTTTCTAAATTAATCACACCACCATCAATCCATATTTTTTCGACACCTAATTGCTTTAATCCATCAATTAAATTAGTATTGTTAGGTCCTGTCTTATTCGTGATATATCCATATCTCTGTGTAGAACTCATGTTCTGTGATGCTAACATTAAGATGACAACAGATAAAATCTTTGATTTCTTAATCATTTCGATTTCATTTTTATTTTTTAGATTTGAAATTGCATTATATATATATTCATCGGGTTTCACCCCCCTCTCTTCAAGATATTGAATTCCTGCAATTCTAGCGTCTAATGTCCCCCCTAATATAAAAGGAGGTTCGAAATTATCTAAATAAAATTTAAGATATTCTATCATTGATTCAGGCGTGTTTCCGGATATTTCTACCATTTCAGGGATTTTATATTTTTCACCTAGTGTTTTCTGACTCTCAATTCTCTTTTTAGCTTTATCTTTATTAAATATTTTCTCATCTGTTCGTTCTATAAAAGATTGCCCTTGATAAAATATGGTACCTATAAGTATTGGAGGTAATTCAAAGCTTCCACGTTCCAATTTAATATTTCCATACATGTAAGGTGGAATTTTAGACATTTTAATTCTATTTATTGGTTATTTTATTAATTTATAATCCTTTAAATAAGATCTAATTTTCCACCACAATTCTTACATTGATTATTTGTTAATTTTGAAAAGCATTCTTTATGATAGAGAGTACCGCAATCTAAATTACCACATTCGACTACATCTTGTCCAGGATCAAAAATGTAATTGCATATAATACAAGACTTATAAAGTGCTTCCTCTCCTAAAATGGATATATTAACAATGGTTGCTTCATATGTGCCTGGTTCTTTAGGTGAATCTCTTCTTTGAGATAACACGCTTAAAGAATGCAATTTTCTCATTTGTGCAACCTCTGATGGAATTCTTAATAAATAAAAGCAATGAGGACATCTGCATGTTTCAGATTTTTTTGCATCAAATTCACTTTGAGAAGCAGCCCATCCTGCCAAACAATGGATATGGAATGGTGTTTGACAATTTGGGCAGTATCGTCCTGTTAGGAAAAAAGAACCCTTGCTATTTGGATCTGTTTCTGAGAAACATATAGAGCATTTCTTATAATCTGCTTCTCCTCTTAGTTGTTTTATCCTTTGTTCTTGATCTTCAGTCAAATCTTGTACACTTAATGGATCTGCTGCAATTTTTCTAAGAAAACTTGGATTTTGAATTTGGAGTTTTGAATCTTGATTATAAGATTTGATATTTTCTGCTGCGAAACTGCTTGCTGCATCCAGTAAAGAATCGGGTGAATTAGTATAATGACTTCTTCCTCCCGAAGTTTCACTAATATTTTTTAAAACATTAATCGATCCAGAATCTCCTAAACGAAAGGTATCAATTTTTATATTCAATCCTTTCGCCAATTTGGCCATTTTTATAGGATCTGTATTAGATTGCGTGTAATTTCCATCAGAGACTAATAATATTTTTGGAATTTTCGCACCTATTTTTCTCAATTCTCCTATTGCAACCTTTATTGATGTAGCTATAGCATCTCCAATTGGAGATCTCCCACTTATCGTGAGGGAATCTAATGTAGAATGAAGATCATGCACTATATTTGTAAAATCTAATATCTTAGTGGGTTTATCTAAAAAAGTAACAATTGCAAATGAACTGCTCGGATCGCTTTCAAGTCTCAATTCAACCAATTTTTTTAAAGCATTTATGCAAGATTTTAATCGATCAGGTTTAAAGTCTGTTCTATGCATGGACCTTGAGGTATCAATGCAAATCACTACATTTTCTGGTATTTTTTGTGCCACTTTTTTCTAACCCTAAATTTACTTTTCCTATAAAATAAGTGTAATTGAGTCTATTATGTTCTATATATAACTTGTTGTTAATAATTCTTTGTTTTACATTAACATTAAAAAACATGTGTTTTTACTATTACAATATTATATGATAATTTTAAATAACATAACTTTTTTATCTAAGAACAAGAATATTATAAATATTAAAATTTAAAAGAGCTTTAATAAAATGTCCGATGATGAGAGTTTAGCAAAAATTAAAGATTTTTTTAAAAGTTCTGTAGTCATACCAGAGGAATTATCAGCAATTATGAACTTAAAACCTGAATCCTTAATTGGTGTAGATTCAATCAATTCAGAAAAACTAGTAGAGAAAAATTTAAGAACCATTGGAGATTTAGCAAGTTTAAATCCCGAAGATCCACCAGAGATTGCTGGCTTGTCCTTACAAGTTTTTATTAAATGGATAAAAATTGCTAAAGTTTTAGAGAAAGTAATAAAGGAACAGATCAAGGAACAAAAAAAGCTCTTATTAATTGGATTGGATAATGGTGGTAAAACTTCAATTTTAGCAGTAATACAAGATAAGTTTTCAATAATTAAATCACTTCTACCAACTAAAGGAGTACAGAGAGAAAAGTTAGATTTTTTTGGATTCCCAATAATATCATGGGATCTAGGCGGTCAAGTACAATATAGAGATAAATATTATTTTGTAAAACCTGAAGTTTTCTTTACTGAGGTTGATTTAATCTTATATGTTGTTGATACGCAAGATCCTGCTCGATTTAATGAA
Source organism: Promethearchaeota archaeon (assembly GCA_048938445.1). Lineage (GTDB taxonomy): Archaea > Asgardarchaeota > Lokiarchaeia > Sigyniarchaeales > SOKP01 > FT1-020. The sequence continues at coordinate 14,567 of JBHLME010000067.1, forward strand.
GCAGCAGATTATTTCAGGCAAACCTTAGGTGTATTAAAAGATCTCGAAGAACATCCACCACTTTTAGCAGTTCTGAATAAAAGTGACCCCGATATACGAAAAACCTTACAATGGCAGAAAAATAAAACAGAAATAGTAAATAAATTAGATCTCGTGGCAAAAGAATTCGGTGGAATTTCAGTTGATTATTGTGATACTACTATCTTCCAAAAAGAATCAATAATGCAAATGTTCAGCATCGCATTAAAGAAGATATCAGAAACATCTGAAATAGTAGAAAACATACTCGAGGATTTTACTAAAACAATTGAAGCAAAAGCAGCCAGCTTGATATCCATGGACGGATTAATTTTTGGAAGTTATACTAAAACGAGTATTGATGAAATGCTTGTAAATAATACGGCTCTATTAATGCAAGCGCTTTCAAATTTTCATAGCTCAATTGGACTCATCCGAGAAAAGACTCTCTCTCTTGATTTCCCATTAAATGGCTTTACTATTCGAGGAGAAAAACTTTTTGAATATTCAGAGCTACAAATTCCCGTATTCTTGTGGATACTCTCTGAAAATCCAGAGCTAGTTTACGAGAAAGTTGATTATTTTAAGGAACAATTATTACCTCTAATAAACATGTTCCTATAATCCTTTATTTATTAGTAATTTAATTAAAAATTATAGCTTATTTTAGATCTTCATGAGCTTTTAATAAATATTTAGTACTTTCATCCATTAATTCAATTGCTTTACTCAATTTATCAACCACTGTATCTAAACCATAGTTTTGTGCAATATCTCGCCATTTTAAATAAGAATCTTTATGGGAATCATTATGTTTTGCCCAGTGTTCTAACAATTTTTGTAATTTTAATATATCTTTGGTTTTTTTTTCCATTTATTCTCACATAAAATAATTAACTCATATTAGAATTAGAATTTTAGAGAATAATATAATTTTATGATTAAAATAGAATAATTTCAAATATTAAGTAATAGAAAAAAAGAAAAATTAAATTTATTATTTATGTTCGGCACATTCTTTCAAGCAAGGTAGGATCAATAATTTCTTTTGGTTTCCAACCTTTTTCCTTCAAGTAAGCTATAATTTCATCCTTTAAATTAATTGGGATGTCCGCGTCTACCCGGATAAATTTCTCTAAATCATTTGGGAACTTAACACCTTTATATTTTCTTTCCAAGTCGATCCAATGAGAAAGTTTTATCATCCTTCCCTTTGAGTTATCTGCGGGTCTTAAAGCTAATTTTGCAACAAGACATATTGCTTGCTCAATGGATTCAGCAGTAGTTAATAAATGTTCAGGACCGGGGCCAATTAAATGACCTTCCGAACCATCCCTGGCATTATAGACCTTCCAATTATCTACGTCATAAGTCTTACCAAGATATAAACGTCTATATTCAGCAGCATGAGGTCCGACTACAGCAGGAACACCTAACCCATTAGCCATGCTTGCTATACTCGCAGCTTTTTGTGACATAGCACCCCATGCAACTCCAACAGCTCCAACACGGTTTAATATATAATCCGCTATTTCTTCGAAATTACCTCTGAGAGGACGTCTTGCAAAAATATTTGCTACTTTAATTGCAGCTCCAGTAATGTGAGGATTTGCTACACATGATCCAACATTTACTAAACAACCCCTATCAAAATCACCAGGAAATCTATCATAAAGAGTCTTACCTTCTTCATCTTTAATAAGACCAATATCCATAGCACCACAGCCAGAAACCACAACAATGTAATTTCTTGTTAAGAACTCCTCAGCCATTTTGTAAAGCTCTTGAATTTCATGAGCATAGTTTGCGCATCCAATTATAGCAATGATTCCGGGAATCTCTCCTAATACGATTGGTGCTCCAACATTTCGAATCTCTGTATCTTGAATAGGTCCTCTTCCAGCTCTACAATTGTATTTCTCATTTCTAATTCTTTCCCTTCCAGCGTGCATTATTAACGTTAAAGGAGAGACCCCCTTCATGCAGTCTCCTTCGCAACGTCCACATCCTAAACATGTATCAAAACAATCTCCTAAAACTGAAAAATTGCCGTCTTTAGCAAGTTTTACTCCTTCTACGAGAGGAAGATCGTTAGGACAATTTCTTTGACAATTACCACATCCATTACAATTCATTGCCATATCAATACAACCTTTCTCATCTGGAACCGCACTCTTACCTGCTCTAATTGGTTTCACTTTAATTGCGGTTTCTGCGGCAACAGTTCCTGCTTTAATCGGATCAAGGATTAGCACACCAGGAGTTTTACCACTCACTAAATCTCTAACAATATCATCAACAGGATCAGCCGTCCTATCAGGAAGGCCCCCCATTATTTTTTCATTAGTAGCTATATATGGCGCTCCAACCAACTGAGCTTGCTCATATGTACGAAGATTTACACATTGTTCATCAACCATTACCACATCGGCTAATCCAGACCTAATAAAATGTAATTGTCGTGACATTGAACCAACAATTTTAGCACCACTATAATATCGAGTTAAATCATGGCTTGTACAGCAGATCGCCCCCACATCTAATTTATCTTCCAATCCTTTTTCTCGCATGTAGTCAACTAATTCGACTCCGGGGGCTACGTTATGTCCAATCATTAATATTGTTGCTTTCGATGTATCCATTGTTCCCATACCTAATTCTACAATAGGGACCTTAGGATCTCCAACGGGAAATCCATAAGCTGCAATTTGAACCGCATCAGAAATTTCCATACCAACGGAATCTGCTAAACCTGCTAGAAAACTTTTAGATTCGTAATCAAGATTAGAACTTTCTTGACCCGTGTGGCCTGCGGCTAATAAGTGTGTAATTGTAAAATGAACCCATTCCATTGCAGTTTCTAAATCTTCTAAAGTTTCTGGTTTCATCCCAACTACTAACCTCGTATGGGGCATTTCAACGGCAATATTATTACCAAAATTAATTGGTACATTTCCATATTTCTCTTTCAACCAATGAAGTAAGTGATCTCCATGAGCACTATGACATGCCGCACCTATACAACAAGCAATTTCCACTATTCGCGCATTCTGTGTTTGCATATTAATTCCGCAAGCACCAGTCCTTCCCTTGGATAGATTACATTTCCCATACGTACATAAACAACACATGTCACAGATAGGCATGTATGTTGGATTGTATCTATCCATTAATTTGAAGAACCAAGAGCGTAATGTGGGAATATGAGGTTTTGGGTGTGGTCCCATTGGTTCCCAATCGCTTTCATCTCCTTCGCTCACGATCTTGCCGGTTATAAACTCAAAACCCTTAATAGTACCAAGTGGGCCTTTATAAGAGTCAATTTTGAGTTTTGCTCCTTTTTCTGTCATATTTTTTTTATCACGTGATTTAATTTTTATAATTTTGATAATTAGATTTATATTATATCATTTTAAAGTTCTATGAATAAGACAGTTTAAAAGGTTTAAAAGTTGCTGGTTATATTGTTTAATCCTTTTGGGCAAAACGATTATAATCTAATAGTGTGAAATGTCACACTAATTTTCATTTTAGATTTAAAATTGATAATCCAAATAAAAATAATTTTTCACTTAATACTATTTGTAATATAAAAATCCTTGGTAGAATAAGAAATAACAGATAACTAATAAAATTCTTGTTGGAAATAATATTATATTCGTGAATAAAAATTCTGCGGGAATAGTTATTTCAATAATACTACCAATAGAAAAGATTAAAAAAGCCCATGTTAATAATAAACATCTTGTGCGTTCTTGACCTTCTAATTTTCTTGAAAGTTTATAAAAACCTCCACTGAAGACGTAGATATTTAAAATGAGAAAAAATGTTAATATAGTTCCAAATGCTATTCCTGCTTGAGGTTTAATTAAAAAGCTATTTGGATCTTCACCTCCCCCAAATACGATATTTAGATCCCCAAAATTTAAAGGAATCCAATAAAGTAAAAAAAGAAATAAAGGAACTAATATGATTATTAGGATAAGAGCTAATTTTTCAATTCTTATAAGAAAGGTTTTTGTTGCTAAACGAGATAACACAGCGGTTAAACCAATAGAAGGAGTAAATGTAATCCATCCAGAAATGAGAGGGCTAATTAGATTTTCATGGAATACTAGAACTGTAATGAACGAGAGAGTTATGTCTAAATATACCGTTCCCATAAAAAATCCAATATAAGAAACATAAGATAAAGCAGTTCGTTTTTCCTTCAAATATCGGAATAATGCTATGAATCCAATAATATATCCAACAATACAAGCGATAGTTGCGCTCATACCATTTAAATAAGTCCAAAGATTAGGATCTACCATTCATTTCACCAATCATTTTTATAAATCATGCTATTTCCAGAAAAATTTATTTAAAAATATTTCCATACTAATTTTGATTTCATTAAATAAAAAAATATGATGTTCTTTTACAATTTATTTTTTATAATATAAAAATCCTTGATAGAGTAAAATATAACTGAATGCTAATGCGATTCTTGTGGGCAGTAATATAATAGTCGTTAATTCACGAAATTCTGAGGGAAGCGACATATCAATAAAATTACCAATTGAAAAAATTAAAAAGCCCCATGACAATAACAAGCATCGTTTACGTTGTTCACCTTCTAAATTTCTTGAAAGTTTATAAAAACCTCCACTGAAAAAATATACATTTAGAACAAGGAAAAATGAAATAATTGATAAAAGTAATGGTTCTGCTTGATGTTTTACTAAATGGCTAATTTCATCTTCAAAACCGCCTAAAATAAGGTTAGGAGCATCCCCAAAGTATATTGGAACGGCATATAGAACTATTAGAAATATTGGAACTAGAATAATTATTAATGCAATTGCAAGTTTTTCAATTTGAACTAGAAATGTTTTTGTTGCCAAACGAGATAATACGCCTATTAAAAAAATTGCAGGAGTAAAGGCAATCCATCCCGAGATGAGGGGAGTAATATAATTTTCACGTAAGACAAGAACCATAAAGAATGAAAGGGTTACATCTAAATAGAAAGTGCCCATTAAGAATCCAATATAAATTACATAAGTGAGAGCATTTCGTTTTTGTTTTAAATACCTAAATAATGCCACCAAACCTACAATGTATCCCATAATACACGTGATACTAGCACTAATTCCATTTAAATACGTCCATATATTAGGATCGACCATTTAATTCACCATATTGATTAATCAGTAATAATATTTGTAGAAAAGTTTATTCAAAATTCAATAACTTATTAAAAAAAGTTATAATACATCAAAATCATTTCTTAATATATAAAATTTCTTGTCTAAATATGATTAAAATAGATAATTTGGAGTTTTTTTCTCTATGATGGAACAGTTAATGATTAATTTTATAATCTTTTAATTAGTAATTCTTTCTACTTAAGTAAAGAAACACAGTAGTATATTTTGATCGAATTCCTTTCTCATAATTCTCTCTTTCTCTTTCTAAACAAGATGAACAAATGGCAAGATCAAATTTATTATTAAATTCCTTTCCGCATTCTAAACAGATATGTTGATTTGAAGGCATGTATATTAGAAACTTTTGATTTGTTTTTATAAATTAAGAAAATTATTAAAGTTAAAAATAAGCAGAGAGAGAATATTTAATGAACTTCCTGAAAAATTCATTTTAAAGTTTTAGAGATCACTCATATACTTCAATTGAATAAATCAAATCAATAAATCCTAAATAGGTATAGAGATATATTAATTAATAAATTATATTTAAAAATAAAATACTAATCAATTGGAATTAAAGAACGATATTTTTCTTGATCTTCCATGTCCTCAGGATCAATATCAGCGTCATCAAATTCACCATCTAATAGAGTATATTTAAACACACATGCATCATCATCTAATAAACAGCAGCTGATTTCTTCAGCATCCACGGCTACTTCCATGTTTTCAAATAATCCATTGAATACACCTTGATAAAGTCGACAGATATTTTTTGCCATTATATTTTCTTTTTCAGATTCTGAGAGAGGTTCATGCACGTGTATTTCTACATTGTCTTTAGCAAATTTTGATCTCAATACTCCAAAACCTAAGTGTTCTAAAGTATCTAAGATACCCCTAATAGCTTTTTTCTTTATAGAGAGAGATTCATTTTCCCAATTAACATCAGGTATTAATTGAGTAGATAAATGTTTTCCAACCGTCTTTCCAGTCCAAAGGAGGATATCCTCAGCAGAAGAACCAGCAAATTCGGCAAATTCAATTAAATCAATTGGTCTAAGCATCAGTAGCCTTAAATCTTTATTTCCAAGAAATAATTGCCCTAATTTTTCATCAACATTTATCGCAATATCTTTTTTTGTTCTTTTAAACATTTTCCATCTTTGAAATTTTAGTTGATACTAATTACGTATAATTATAAAGAAATTTAGTTTTATAATAGAAATTAATTATTTTGATATTTAAATTTAATCAGAATAATTTTCAAAATTGAGTAATAATGATATGAACAACTAACCTATGAAGAAATTAAAAAAGTTATGAATTGATTTATTCTATTCACGTTATAATTTGTTTTTACTGATGTGAATAAGAATTCCCACTTTCTATTTTCAATTTCTTTAAGACCAAAGTATTCAAATATTTCTTTTCTCAATCGCACTAGATGATCAACACTGTCTTTAGTATTACCCATATTTAAATGATTTATTAAATCAATTTTATTTCCAATAACTAACAAGGGAACTTCAATTAACTCATAATGATTAATAATAAAATCCAATTCTTTTTTTGACTCAGCAAATCGTATTTGATCGGAGACATCAATCATGTAAATAAGGATATTTGAGTCTTGGGAACCTGTCAACCATTTTCTTCGAAATAAATATTGACCGGGCATATCCCAGAATGCTAATAATCCCATTTCTTCATCTTCAATATACTCAATACTAAACTTTTTTGTCGGAGTAAAAAAATTATCAGAATAATCGCCAGTCTTAATTCTTCTTACTAAAGAACTTTTACCTACTTCATCAAGACCGAATAAAAAAATCTTAGTAAATGTTGAATCTCTCAATGTTTCGGAACTTGAACTTTTTTGCATTATTTCTTCATTATATCCCCTTATATCAATGAATAACGTGATCAAAAAATTTTCTATTTCAATTTCCTCCTCAAATGAACATCGTTTTTCATTAAGGATTAATTCATAAATCAATTCTTTGAAAAAATGCTCATAATCATGGGAATTATCACTATTATCAAAAATTAGCCCAATTATGATGTTTCCATTAATACAAATTGTACTTATATTTAAATTTTTAATGATTTGAGGGATTGGATCATCTAAATAAAAGAGTTGTTCATCAATTATGCTCTCTTTTTTCTCTTTATGTTTTTTTTTTAATTCTTTAAAATCATGCACGTGAAATAATTTTTCAATAATTGATTTATCTTTTATAATAATATCTCGGGGATAATTGAATATACTTAGAGCATCAATGTCTTGTAGGTTATCTCCCTTAACTAAAAAGATATTTTGTATCAATATAAAAATAAAGCATTAATTCAGTTATGCTTCTAAATAATATATAATTAATAAGATTTTTGAAAAAATTGGTTTTATAAATGAATTATTCTTCAGTATTAGCGCTATCAGGGTTTTCATCCGTTTCCTTAACATCTTCTGAAGCATCTGAGGGAGAGGGTTCTGATTTTGCTTCCGTGTCTGGTTTAGAAGGAGTATCACCTCCTACTGGAGTTTGACATATAGGGCACTCATCCCAACTTTTTCTCAAGGCATACCCACAATTTGCACATTCTACCATACCTGCTTCTGGTTTCCATTCAGGAATATCTAATGCTCCCCCTTGACGTTTTTTCGCTAGTTCTTCTAATTCTTGTTCAGTCCATACTTCCATACCCGGAGGTAATCCTGTTCCCCTTTCTGCAGCGGCTTTAGTTAAATCTTCTTCAGACCATACCGCCATTCCTGGAGGGACTCCTGCACTTCCTCTTTTTTGAGCTTCTTTTGCAAGATCTTCTTGAGTCCATGTCGATAGCTGTTGACCTCCAGGAGTTCTTACACCTCCCTCTGGAGAAGGAGCCCCAGGAGCTTCAGCCCCTCCTTTACTTGTTGAGGGTGCTTCACAGCATGCCGCTGAAAATTTTAAGAATGCTTCAAAGCAGTTTAAAAATCTTTCTGAACCACTACCACCACTTTCATCTATAGCAATCATCAAAGTTGTACCATTAGACGCATGAGGTAACGCAATGGCACTTGGTGAAAATTCTGTACTAATCCTTTTAGATTCTAAACCTGAAGTTAGTTTATTCATTACTTCCATTAAATTTTCATCTTTCATCAAAAAATCACAAATTGGTTCTCCATGTCTCTGATAACCTACATCATATTTTCCTACTTGACTTCTAACAGAATTAGAATCAAGAGATTTGATTATTGCATTAATATATGAATAGTTTTGAGAGAGTGGTTCTTTTTGAGAAGAATCCAAGATAAAACCACCTAAATCTAATTCACCTATATAAGGAGCGAATAAAGGTTTTCCATCTTTCATCTTACTGTAAATAGTAGTCTTAGAAACGACGCATTTAATCTCTCCACAATATGCTATTGAATTATCTAAAAGGTGGATTTTCTTGTCATATGTAATTCTTGGGACCGTCTTGAAGATTACGTTCTCCCATGGAAGTTCTTTAACAGGAATAATCGTAACATAGTATTTTTCAACTAACTCTTTTAAATTTTTAATGTAATCCTTTATGTCTTTCTTGATGTCCTTAAATTTTTCATTTTCTGATAATTTTTCTGCTTTTTTCACGAATTCATTGAACTTTTCTTCATTTTTTTTAATAGATCCTCCAAGAACTTTTATTTCATCTATAGTATTTTCTTTCATGATTGAAGATGCGTTTTCAATCATCTTTTTCATGTATTCGGGAAGATCATTTAAATTACCTTCGACCAAATAATCAGTATAATCAATTGCGATTTCTTTCACGAAATCTGCAAATAAATTTTGTTCTGACATCCTTTTCACTTTAATTAATTCTAATGTTATAATAATAACAAACGAGATGGATATAAAAACTTATTCAAACTAATTTAAATAATTAGATATTATTTATATAAATAAAGCTAAAAATTAGATACTTCTTTAT
>JBHLME010000189.1:0-5659 GCA_048938445.1 Promethearchaeota archaeon
AATAATAATATTACATTAAAAAATTAAAATAATAACAAATTGTAAAAAATGGTATCTTTTAAAGAATTAGGCCCATCTAATACAAAGAAAATGTTTGAAGTTGCTCAAGAAAGAAAATTTGCGGTGCCAGGATATAATATAAATAATTTAGAACAATTACAAGCTATAATATTAGGATGTGGTGAATCAGAATCACCTGTTATTATACAAATAAGTCAAGGTGCCAGACAATATGCAAATCAAACAATGTTAAGATATTTAGCTCAAGGTGGGGTAGAAATGGCTAAAGAACAAGGATTTGATATCCCCATAGCGGTTCATTTAGATCATGGTAATTCATTTGAATTATGTAAATCATGCATAGATAATGGATTCTCGAGCGTTATGTTCGATGGAAGTCATTTAGATTATGAAGAGAATATAAATATAACAAAAAAAGTTGTTGAATATGCAAAACCTAGGGATGTTAGTGTGGAAGCTGAATTGGGAGTATTAGCTGGAATTGAAGAGGATGTAAAGTCAGAAGTTCATAAATTTACTGATCCAGATCAAGTGGAGGATTTTGTAAATCGTACTGGCTGTAATTCATTAGCTATAGCAATAGGTACCTCTCATGGAGCTTATAAATTCAAGGTTGAAAAAGCAGAAGACATTCCAGAACTTCGTTTTGATATACTTCAAGAAGTTAAAAAGCGATTAGGGAATTTTCCTATCGTTTTACATGGATCCTCATCAGTCTTAAAAGAATATGTTGATATTATTAACCAAAATGGTGGTCAATTAGAAAGTGCTTTTGGAATACCAGAAACACAATTGAGAAAAGCAACTCAATATGGTGTTAGTAAGATTAATATTGATACAGATGGAAGATTAGTGATGACCGCAATGGTTAGAAAAATCTTAACTGAAAATCCAAAAGAATTTGATCCTAGGAAATACCTGGGACCCGCTCGAGATGAATTGAAAAAAATGATAATCCGAAAAAATAAAGAAGTGTTAGGTTCATCAGAACAAGCTAAACACATTAAATAATATTATTTAGGAATATAATAATATTCTTTTATTCTTTTTTGATAATCATCTTTATTACTTCCTAATTTATTTACACGAGGGCGTTTTGTTATAGTATCTCTCCTGAAAGTTATTCCCATCATTTCTAAAAAGAGATTAAAGCCATCCCTGAGATTTTGAGGAGCAAGGGCATATCCTTCAACTCCGGGATTACCTTGGAAAACTAGAATTGAATCTGCAATGAAATCCTGAGTAATAATATCATGCTCAACTACAAAGGCAGCTTTTTTTATCTCTTCAACAGATTTTCTTATTAATTGAGCTACCTGCAACCTCATTTCAACATCTAAAAAGGCAGAGGGCTCATCTAACAAATATATATCTGCTTCAGTAGAAAGGCAATTAGCAATCGCAACTCTTTGCAATTCACCACCACTTAACTCATTAATATATCTTTCACTTATATTTTGGAGATTCAAGTTGTTAATGAGCCTTTTTTTATAAGATTGGCTTAAATGTGGCGATATTTTTATGTTTGAAATGAAATCAGATACGATCCTTGATTCATCTAATTCTATATATTGAGGCTTAACTGATACTTTTAATTTAATATTATTTTCATCCTCAATTAAGGATTTATTGTTTGTCTCAATTTTATTTGCTATTAAATTAATAAATGTCGATTTTCCAATACCATTTGGACCTAAAATTCCAATAATTTCTCCAGCATGTATATCACTTCCCGCAACATTTAAATGGAATGAACCTAATTTGGTTTCCATATCAGTATAATCAAAAATTACATCTCCAATATCAAATAAAGATTCTTGAGGTGGTCTTTCGTGAAATTTTATTGGAAGTTCTCTAAATCTAACATTTTCATCCTTTAAATATCCATTTAAATAAATATTAATTCCAATTCTTACTCCTTGAGGATGAGATACAATTCCATAAACTCCAGGTTCTCCATATAATAGTGAAACATAATCACTTAAATAATCCAAAATTGCTAAATCATGTTCAACAACAATAATGGTTTTATTGTTGTCAGATAAACTTCTGATTAATTTAGCCATATTAATACGCTCACTAACATCAAGGTACGAACTCGGTTCATCGATAAGATAAACATCTCCATCTTTTAAATAAGCAGCAACGATTGCTACTCTTTGTAATTCTCCGCCTGAAAGAACAGAAACCTCTCGATCTAGTATTTTTGTCAAATTAAGTTGGTCTGCGACACTATCTAATTTATCTTCCGTATCATTTTTTTTTAAAAGGTCATAAACTTTACCAGATATAAATTTGGGAATCGCGGTTATGTCTTGAGGTTTGTGGACGATCTTCATTTTTTTATCTTTTAAATCCACGAAATATTGATGTAATTCCGATCCCTTAAAAAAATTAATAATCTCATTATCATTAGGAGCCTCATCTCCAAATCTTCCAAGGTTTAACTTTAAATCACCAGATAAAACCTTTAACATTGTACTTTTACCTACACCATTCTGACCAATCAATCCTAATACTTTTCCTTTTTTAGGTATTGCCATCCTAAAAAGAGAAAATTGATCTTGACCATAACGGAATGATATTTGATTTTTTAATTGATCCGGTAAATTAACTATGCTAATTGCTTTGAATGGACATTTTTTAACGCAAATTCCGGTTCCAGAACATAGATTCTCGGTGATTTCAGCTTTATGTATCTCTTGATTTATAACAATAGTTTTATCACCAGTCCTTACTCTGGGACAATATTTAATACAAGGTTTTTCCCCTAAAGGGCTGCATTTATCAGGTTTACATAGATCTTTATCAATAACTGCAATTCTCATGATTCTTTCACTAATTTTATTAAATAAAAAATGATAAATAATTTTTTTCATTTTTTTTATTAAAGGTTTAGCCTAAATGGAGTGATATACGTGATTTCAGAACATTGGTTAGAAGAAATAAAGAGAAACCTACTAGAAAAAAAAACATCAGAATTCACCTTAGCCACGGGAAAAACACCTTCAGGCCATATTCATGTTGGAATTTTAAGAGAAATCATCATTTGTGATAGTCTCAGGAGAATTTTAGAAAAAGAGGATAAAAAACCTAAAGTATTATTATTTTTAGATAGTCTAGACGCAGCTAAACGATTTCCTGAATATATCTCATCAGAGTTTCAAAATCAACACCTTGGGAAACCATTTGCTTTTATCCCCTGTCCTTTTAAAAACTGTGGTTGTGAAAGTTATGCTCATCATTTTGGTAATGAATTAATTTCCACCTTTAAAGATTTTGGCATCAATAATGAGGTCATATGGGCTCATGAATTGTATAAAACAAAAGAAATGCAAGAAAAAATAAAAATTGCTCTTGAAAATAACGATAAGATTAAAAAAATATTAAAAAAATATATTTTACCTACTTTAGATGACATTAAAAAAGAACAATTTATTATGACGCAAAAAAAATGGATGCCTGTTATGGTAATATGTGAAAAATGTGATAAAATACAATATCGAGAAAAAGGAGGAAACATTTACCCAAATCGAGTAATAAAATATGACAATAAAAAAGAGCAAGTATCATATGAATGTCCAGCATGCGGTCATAAAGCAGAAACATCAATTTATAGCGGTCGATTGAAGTTAAATTGGAGAGTTGATTGGCCGGCAAAATGGGCGATATATGGAACTACGTGTGAACCCGCTGGAAAAGATCACTGTGTTAAAGGAGGATCATACGATACGGGTTTGGCGATAAGTAAGGAAGTCTTTAACTATGAAGGCCCTGTAAAAGTTGCTTATGAATGGTTGCGATTAGGAGATCGAGATATGAAAACCTCAAAAGGTATTGTGTTTACTCCTAAGAGATATTTAGAACTAGGCGATCCAGAAATATTTAGGATGTTGATTTTAAGGACTGATCGACTTAAACACATATCATTAAGAATTGAAGAAATGCCACAATATTATGATTTTTTTGAAAAAATGGAAAATATTTTTTATGATCCTGAAAAATCAGAATATAAGGAAGAAAATATTGATTTGAAATATATTTATCCCCTTGTAAAAGTAAAAAATATTAAAAAAAAAAAACCACTGCAGGTTCCTTTTAAAATATTGAGTTTTTTTTCACAAATTCAAAATATATTGAGCTTAGAGAAGCTTTATGGAAAAGCTAAATCAATTTTGGGACATGAGGATCTAGAAGATATAATTTCTGTTGAAGAATTCAAATTTCTTCTGGAAAGAACTAAAAACTGGATAGATGAAGTTAAAAAAATAATAGAAAATACAAAAGATCCCCACACAATAAGAGAATTAACCCAAAAAATTACCATATTCACGATTCAAGATGAAGTTAATAAAAATATCATTAATAATTTAAGTGAAGGACAAATTAAAGGAATTGGTTTAGTAAGGAAATTTTTTATTGAAAATGATATTTTGGATGCAGATGTAATCCAAAATACCATTTTTACTATTTCAAAGGAAACTTTAAATATCAAACCTAAAAAATTATTTGAAGCGATTTACCTGCTAATTTTAGGTAAAAAATTTGGTCCAAGGTTAGGATCATTTTTATTATTATTAGATAAGGAATGGTTAATAGATCGATTAACAATCTAATATTGGTTCCAAATTAAGATTCTTTTTTTTTTTCAGAATTATTTTTTGAATTTTTCCTCTTCCTCAGTCTTGAGAATCGTTTTTTTTTCTTTTTTTCTTGTAGCTTTTTATAACATTCTGGACAATACCAGATTGATTCTTCAATCATTTTATTGCATCCTTTACAATGTCTATGAGGATATATATCTTCTTCAGTACTTTTTTTATGTCTCTCGAATTTACTCAATTTTTTCTCTCTTAATCATTATAATTTGGATATGTATAGAAGTCTTAAAGATTATTTAGATTTTTTTAAAATGTTTAAAAACGCTATATTTAAGTTTTTAATAATTATCCTATTTTTTCACATTCCTTATTTATGAGTTTTATAGTTGCATTAAAATCTCCCCACCAATCTTGCCCTTGTTGAGATACTAGCATTGAATCGACTTTACGAGAGTCCAAACATCTGATTTCTTCTTTAAGGGCTTTAATTTTATCTTTCCATATTTGTGAAAATATTCCAGAGATGTTAATTTTTACTTCTTTGATTAATTCTTCATATGTAACACTTACATCTGCGCTCTTTTGAAGTTTTTGAAGCTGTTCAAACTTAACTTTTTCTTTTGCACGATTTAAATCGCCACAATTAATTCCAATAGAAAATGGCTGGTCTTTACCATACTTACAAAATTTTTGGATTTCACATAATGAGCAATAACTCTCAAAACTAATATTATAATCTTGTAAACCTACTATAGAATAATTAAGAACTTTAGTCATTTAAATCAATTTTTAAATATTTATTAAAAATTATTACCTTCTTACTTATAAAAATTTAGCAATTGCGCTTCAAAAAATTTTTTAATTATCCTTTATTTAAATTAATCAATCAAGTCTAATTTTACCACTAATAACAATGCGGGAGTAGCTTGCGAGAGAGGAATCCTCTGGGCGAGGAATCTCTTTAATGGCTTAGCCTGGTATAGCGCACGGCTGATAACCGTGAGGTCGGGGGTTCGAAGCCCCCCTTTCGCACCATA
>JBHLME010000190.1:0-5651 GCA_048938445.1 Promethearchaeota archaeon
CATAACTCCAATTGGAGGTTTAGCAAGAATTGCCCGGGGAAATTATCATGGTACTTTAGATAAACAAGAATTTGTAGTCAATTTATCTGGATTTGATGGACAAATCGAAGTCTTTCGTGGACGTGGTATGTCCTCTGATAATGCAGATCTTTTAAATCTAACATTAGATGATTTTGTTAATATTTTCTCAATAGGGTGTGCTTTGTTCGCAAGTATTACAAAAAATTATATGAAATTAATTAATTTTAATGAATGGGATAAAATAATCGGATAAAATGGATCGTATAGTCTTAAAACAAATTTTAGACATTATCAATAGAGAAGATTTCTTCAATTCTCTATTAGAATTTTTTGAATCATTAAACCATTTAGAGCACGTAACGTGCGTAATTCACTCTATACCTGATGGAAAAATTCCAATTATTTATGTTAATAAGAATAATAGCATTAATCAAGCTAAGTATGTTAAATTATTCGTTGGGACTCAGCATAATGAATATAATGGGCTTTTTGGAATTTTAGAATTATTTAAGCAAATTAAGAATGATAAATACTCAATATCTAATATGTTAATAGATAAACAAGTATTGATTTTCGCTCCCTTGATGAATCCTTACGGATTTTTGCATCCCCGGAAGGATAACAAGTCGGGATACTTTTTAAAAAATGGAACAAATTTAAACAGATTCTGGAGAAAGACATTTATACCAGGATATCAAAGCACGGAAAAAAAAGTGAATGATTTTCCCATTCCTGATGAAGCAACTTTAATAAAAAAAATCCTGCAACCATATTGGGACAAGGAGGATACTAATATTTATATAATTGATTTTCACGAGACTTCACTTCTTGAGCGCTTTCCAAAAGAACTAAGCATGCAATTGACTAATTATTATAAGTTCGATCACTGGTTAAAAGAACTAATCATAAAGAATATTATTAAATTATATGGTATGAAATATTATCGTAATCCACTTTTTTATAAATGTAATTCATCATCAGACCATACTCATATGAATTTGTCAATAAAACAGGTTGATTTTCTTAAAGAAAAACTATTTGAGTACTTATCAAATAATTTTGGTAAATTACCATTTTATTTTGTCCATAGTAGAAGAAGTAAAGATTATTGTACTCATCTTGGAAACAATATATATAATAAGCTTAAAGATATTCTTTGGGAAACAACTTTTCCAGTATATGATCATAAATTTCATGACCATGGGTGCTTAGTAAAAATGAATGACGCTACGAATCGTGATAATCTTTATTGCATTGAATTAGAAAATCAAAAGCAATTCTTTAATATCTTTGAAGAAATAGAAAAATCAAAAAATGATGACAATTATTTCGTTAATAAATTAGATTTGATAAATAAGAGTCTTCAATTAGTTAAAGAAACCATTATTGAAATGATATCTTCATTCTGATAACCATCTTAAAGTTGCACCTACGAGCTCAATTTCATTTTTCTTTAATGAATGTCCTCCTTTTTTGAAAATAACTTGATTAAAAGTAGGAATGTTTAATATTGATTGATTTTCCTTAAAATTTTTGAATTTAATAATATGATCATTTATGCAATGAATAAGAAAAACTTTCTTTGAGATTTCATTCCATTCTTCCTCCGATACTTTTTTCTTAATCGATTGGAATATTAAATAAGGTGATAATTTCTGATTATTCTCATTACTTGGATGTAAACTAACACCCTTAAGCATGTAACTTATTAATATTATAGGATTATATTTAGGTACATTTTTTCTATAATTCGATACGGATGAGATAGCTATTATCTTATGAACATCTTTCCTTGGAAATCCACTGCACAATGCAACCATTGCTCCTATGCTAAATCCTATTGTATATATTTTTTTATCTTTATAGTTTTCATTTTTTTTAATCCAATCAAGTATAATATCATGATCTTCTATTCTATTCAAAAAATCCTTTTTTTTTCCTATTTTTTTTGAACTCCCCGTACCTCTTGCATCATAAGCTAAAATTACGTATCCTTGAAGCGCCAAGGGGAAATAATAATATTGAAGTGTTTCTTTATTATCTGAAAAGCCATGATTTATAATAATAATAGCATTTTTTGAAATTACTTTTTCTTGATTTTTTGATTTAACTACAATAGCACCTAAAAACTTGTCTATATCGACTTTAATCCTAACTTTTGATGACTCAAGGTATTGAGATTTTAAACGAATCCATCTTTCAAACCAAATATCCCAGAAACTCCAATAAATTTCGAAAGGGATATAAATAATTAAAAAGGTAGTAGTGGACAATAATAAACAAATTTCAAATGAATTACCCCAATTTGCGTTAATATTCCATATTATCATCGAAACAATGATACCAATAGAAAATATTACTATACGTTTTGGTAATTTTTGTTTAAATTTTTGTATCATATTAAAATTAAAATAGGAGTTGAAATTGTTTAGATCAAACCTTTATTAATTATTGAAATAAAAGTCAGATATAAATTAAAGTCTTTAGGTTAAAAGTGCGTATAGAATATATTAAATAAAATCATTTACACAGAGATACATAAATCTCTCCATGTAATACAAGAAAATTTGATTATAGTATCCCGAAAAATATATATCACTAGCATGTCCAGCAAGATCTGACCATATAATAGCACACTTATTATTTCCATGACTTGTATAGTTATCTTTTATTAATTGACTCAAGCTTGGATGGACCAAATTATCTTGAGTACCTTGATAAATCAAGCATGGTGGGCTTGATCCATTTATGAGATTTTGAGGATTAATGAAATTAATATCACCTTGTACTAATGTTCGAACAATAGCAGGATAGAAAGGTATTACTCCTTTGATAGTTAAAGTATCACCAAAAATATGGGTATAATATCCACTATGAATTCCAAAAGCAGTTGCACAAGTAAGTTGTCCACCAGCAGAACCTCCACTAACGAAAACAGAATTTAAATTTGCTCCATATTCAGATGCATGAGAAGAAATATAGCGTGTAAAATTTCCGATATGCCTCATCATATCATTTAGATTAAAATTACCAACCACATTTTCAGGAGCCATAAAGCTTGGTATGCCATACTCTAATAATCCATATTGAATATCGAAAACCACGTATCCTTGAGCTGCGAAATATTTATTCATTTGCATCATATTCATCATTCCTTTATCTCCTAATACCCATCCACCTCCATGTATTCGAATTAAGGTTGAATTTTGACCAGGTAAACTAATTCCCTTATTAGATGGCATGTAAGCATCAAAAAATAAATGAATTCCTTCAGTGTCATTAGTATAAAATAAAATGTTTTCTTTAATTATACAATCTTCAGGATTTATTCCTAAATAATATCCTGGCATAGAAAATGGAGTTTGTAGAAAGTATGTCTGTGCTATAGGATCGATTTTATTTCTCCAATCATTCCCAAAAGCAGATGAAAAATTTATCTCAGCCCTTGAAATTGAAAATGGTGCAATAAATATAGGTGAAAATAATATTATAGAAAGACAGAAACCAATAATACCTACAGAATAATACCCTATTAGATTTTTCTTCTTATTTTTTAATTTTAAGAGAAGTATTGTTGTTGCTAAAATAATGAAAGAAATAAATACACTCCACATTGGAGCAAATAATCCATAGATAATTGAAATGAAGTATACCAGATACACTCCAAAAAATAAGATAAGAGTGAAATGCACTCCAAGCAATAGAGTGCTATAGCACATTATCTTTAGATAGATCTTCAAGATTTTTCTTATCAATAATTTTCTTCTCGATAATGATAACGTCCGTTTAGTCAAATCCCAAACTTCAGGATTATTAGCACTTTTAATATTTAAATAAGCAATTAAAATTCCAATTAGTTGTATTCCAAAAAAACTACAAAAAACCATAGCATATGAAGCAAAATTATCCAAAAGAGTGTTAGAATAGTTATTACTAATTAAAAAATTACCAATTGGTATCATTGTCATTCCAATGAGAAAAAAGATGAGGTATCCATAGTTTATGAGATTTAATTTATTACCTAGTTTTGTGTGTTTATTACTTTTCGATTCATTATAGAATATGAAAATTAAATTGAAAAAAAAAGATATCGTGATTATGACTCCAAAAATATCCCATATTACGAAAATATATGAGATTCCAAATAAAGAACATGTTAAATAAATAATTCCAAAAATAAATGAAATTAAGTTAAAAAATATGATAATGTAGCTCATATTTTTGACCTTAATATGACTTAACTTAAATTTCTTTAAATATTTTTTATCTTTTTCAATTGGTTTCAAGAATTCTTACACATGAAATATTTTATTAATATTTAGTTCATATTGTTTAAGAAGTTATTTAATAGATATATTCAATCTCTTGAAATTCTTAAATATTTTGAGAACTATTTAATCTTTGTCTAATGAATAATAAAAAATAATACAAGAAAAAAAGTTATTTCTTTACTTTTCTTCGGCGTTGAGCTTCTGTTAAAGGAACAAACTTTTCTGCTTTATCAGGAGGGCATCCATAATCATGCCTTACTTGACATTCTGCTACATGCTTGCTTCCAGGACAAGGAGCACATTTTACAGCTCTTAACATCTTGATTACTTCATCTACTTCAGGACCAAATTCTTCATCTTCGGTTTCATCAGCCAACATGTCATCTTCAATTTGACTCAGGTCATAATCTAAATCATCATCTAAATCGTCTCTAATATCATCCAGGTTTAAAACTTCATCCCCATCTTCATCAACCATTCCCTCTGGAACCTCATCCTCTTCTGGGAGGGTTGCTTCTTTCTTTTTCTTAGCCATAGCATTAATTCACCTTCCTTTATATTTGGGATCTATAAATATTGAATATTCATAGTTCATTATTTTATTGCATAATTTTTTTTAAAATTTCAATTTTATTAAATTTTTATTATTATTAAATAAGGTTTTCTTAATCCTTGGAAAAAAGTTCCATAAATTTTCAACAATAAAATTTGGTAGATTAAGATTTTTTTAAGAGATTCGCAATAAACTCTCGATCATACGTGTTATTCCTATGTCAAAGAAATTCGTAAAGCTATTTAAATAATATTTGATGATACTCCTTACCAATAACTCCAAACCATAAGTATCTTCATACGCAATCTTCTTGAATTTTTGACGCAGTTGTCCTATTTTGTCCTGAAATGCTGTAATTGTATGTTCATTAAAATTATCAAAATTATCTATTAGATCAAATAATATATTAGGAATTTCTGTTATAATTTCAGAATATTTATTTATTATTTCTGTTGGTAGTTTTTGAAATCGTAAGGATTCATTAATAAAATCTCGTATATATAACAATACAACCCTATTTCCCAAAAACCTTATTATGGGTAAATTTCGATATCCTTTGGATAGGTGATATTCAGAAAGCCCTGTAATGAGGATTCGTGTCCCTAATGAATACTTTCTGTCTATTTCTGCTAAAATTAGATTATAATTCTTTATTTCGATTGCATCATTTTTTTGTTTTGCAGATTCTACAATATTTTCTATAATATGACTAAAAACACTAGCAAGATCCTTTAATACATCTAACAAGTCTTTTTTAGAAGTATCTAATAGGAAACTTATGAAAAACTCATTATTTTCCGTGATGT
>JBHLME010000191.1:0-5615 GCA_048938445.1 Promethearchaeota archaeon
AGAAGAATGAAGGTAGGATTTTTAGATTATAAATATTTTAAAGAATTAGAGCATCTCAAGTAAATGATGAGAAATTGAATTGAATATTTTTCAGATCGAGCCATTCTTTAAATTCAGTGTCATCCTTAAAACATTCCTTTATTAAATATAGTAAATATTGGCTTGGGGGATTATTGGTAGCAATAACGCTGATCGTAATAGGTGTTCTTCTCATATGTATCTACCTAAATTTTATATTAACTTAATTTCTTTATTACTTGGTGTTAATTTTTTTTTGAATCCAGATGGTCTTTCAGTAATCTAGGTTAATATAAATTTGAATTCACACCTATTATCTCCGTCTGATATACGTTTTAAGGGAATTATATCACCATTCACTCCCATTGCTTCGAGCCAGCCTCTATGTCTAAAGTTGCATGCACATTTATATTCTGAAGTTTCTTTAGATTTTTCTACTTCTTTCCAAATAAAGCACTTGTTAACAATAGCTATCCCTTCATTTTCAGAATGAACAACAAATTTGAATTTCATGATTTTGGGGATAATTACCTCCATGAAAGTGTTTATGAGTTTAAAGAGTTCAGAAATAGACCTAATTGTTCCTTTTTTAATGCTTAAAGCACTTAAAATGTGCTTTGCTTCTATTTTTCCAATTGAAAATACCACTTTTTGGTTCAATTGATTTGCTTCTTCAATCCCATACTCCTTTTTTGATTTTAAAAACCATTGTCCATCATGTTGAGCCCAGCACATTTGTAATATAAATTTCTGAGTCTCTAAGGGGATTGTATACTTTTCTTTTATTAGTAATTCTATAATTTCATCATCTCAATTCTTATCTTTATAACTACATATTAAATCATTCATTAAAGTAAAAAGTGTAATCTCTATAACATCTACCATTAACATTCATTAAGCAATTCTCTATTATGGGACTTACATTATATTTTATTCCTAGATTATCTAACCAACTATCAATTCTATCAAAAATTCCGCATTCATATTCATCAATAACTCCAAGACGTTTAATTCCATCATAAGCCCAACATTTATCCATTTCACAATGCATATGATTCTTAACAGGAAATAAATATTTAAAACCCATAAAATCGGCTTTGAACACATCTAATGCGTCTTTTATAATATCTTGAAGATCTCCAAAGCTTTTAATTCTTTCTATATTAAAAGCATCTTGAATCCTTTTTATTTCTATTTTAGCTAAAGATTTAACCGCTGCTTTATTAATTTTGTTTGTTATTTCAATACCACACTCTTGTAAGCAGTGAAAAAACCACATACCATCATGAGTCATCCAACACTTAATCAATAATTCTTTTAAATTCTTTTTTTTCACAATTTTTAGAGTGAATACACAATTTAAATTATTTTTCGATCATTAACAACTTTTTTTTAGTTGAAATATAAAATGTGCAAATTATTAATATTAGACAAGGAAAGATATATCATAGAACAACATATTTTTAGTTGAAATTTTAGGGATGATCAAATGCCTAATAATTTAAAAGATGAGTTGAGAGAATTCTTAAAAAATTCAAATCTCTCTAATTATGAAATAAATGCTTATCTAGTATTAATACGATCAAACGAATTAACTGCACGACAAATAAGTGAAAGATCGAAAGTTCCAACTGGGAGAATCTATGAAGTTTTAGATGTTTTGAATGACTTTGGAATGATTGAAATCCAAGATTCGAGACCAAAGAAATTTAAAGCTATATCGTTTAATCAGGCATTCCAAAACGTAATATCAAAAATGGAAAAAGAAAATCAAAGAAGAATTTCTTATCTCTATAACCAAGCAAAGGATCTAGAATCAAAGATTTATAATTCTGATTTTTATATTAAACGAGAATCATCAAAGGTCTTTTGGTCTACTGCTTTTGGAGCAGAAAACATGTTGTCATTATACACAAAGAAATTTAATAATTTAAAGGAGAACTTATTAATGACTGGTTTTTTAAACGATAATACCCTTAAAGTTATTCCTTTTGCAAAAAATTTCTATAGAGCAATCCTAAATGCTGTAAATCGGGGTGTTCAAACAAGATATTTGTGGAGTTTCGAATATGATGAGAGACCCCTCACAAATGAAGAAAAATTAAAAAACCATTCTCTTTTCGATAAATTGATAGAGGTATTATATAACTTATTTGGATTAACTCCAAAAATAGATGGATTTGAAATGAGATTTATCTACAGGAAAATCCCTACTTATTATGATATTTTTGATAATAGTAGAGTATTAATCAAGCTGCAAAATCCGTTAAATCCTACTCAAATTTTTGCTTGTATGAACGTTCTGGATCCTATTTTAGCAAAAGAATTAGCAAATAAGTATAATAACATTTGGCTATTTGAAGCCACTGAAAAAGATTAGGCTAAGTAAATAACAAGAAATCTGAATTTAATGAATTAAGTTTTCGTTGATTTTATAAACCTATATTTAAAGAATAAATTTGTATATGAAACTTAGTGAAAAATGCAAATCTATTTATAAGAAAATAAAGCAATTTTATACCGACGAGTGTGGTGGTAATTTGGTTGAATATGCTTTACTAATAGGATTTGCACTATTTATATTTTTCATAATTGTCGGAATAGTAACTGGAATGTTAGATTGGATTCAAGGCCTAGCAGATGACTTTTTTAAATTAGCAGGTTAATAATTTATTGAGAATTTGAATAAACCACTAAAATATAAATATCCAGACTTTTATTAATTTTAATGAATAAAAATAGTGTATCTAAATATTAACATTTAAAAATTAAGAGGGTGTTATAAATTTGTCAAAATTGCAATCAAGATTGGAAAAATCAGAAATTAAATATAACCAAATTTCAAATATAGAAAGATGTAAGAAGGATTTCATTTTTTTAATTAACAATTTTGATGAAATTAAGGTTGAATCAGAAAAAGCTATTGAAAAACTAAAAGAACTTGATTCTAGAAAAAATCTAATAACAGCGCTTAAAACTCATTCTTATGAAATGCAATCAATTTATTCAAATAATTTAAATACCATAAAAGAGTTCAAGAGGATGCTTAAAGAAGGCGTTGATAAAGAGGTCGTATTTGCTAAATTCTTTAGAACATACCCATATTGTATGCCTAACCGAACTTTCATCAATAAATAGAAAATTTTTTAAAAATTATTAAAAAGGATTTTGTCATTTAAGATTTTTGGATTTTTATTAAATAGTCTTCTCCATCAATGATAAATTCTAGTACTTTATCTCCATGTTTTTCAATATAATTTTTGATATTTTCTCCTGCCTCGGAATAATCTCCTGTAACTTTTAAAATATCTCCACTCTTCATTTCCAATAATTTCCTTTTAGTTTTTGCAACTGGTAAAGGGCAAACTAAACCATCACATCTTAGCTCAAATATATTTCCCATAACAATCCATTCCTCACTTTATTAACTGAATATGATATTGTCAGCTTCTTCACACATCTCAAGGAAACCATTCATAGTGGTCTTTTCAACACCCTCCACCAATTCATCGACAATCATACCACGTGCTTTCATACAAACGCCACAGACTTTTACTATAGCACCCTCTTCAATTACATCTTTTAACCATTTTCCAACATTATCATAAGTAGTAGGATCTTGGTTTTTTTTACCAACCCAAATCCCATCTTCAACTAAAAAAATGTTTATGCGATGCCCTTCTAGAAGGGCGGTATAAGCGAATCGAAGTAGAGTATAGGGTCTTTCTTTGGTATACTGACCGCTTCCAATCGCGATTGTGAATACCTTCTTTTTTTCTGACATGTTATAAATAAGAATAAATATATATTTATTAATTTTTTCGTAATAATTTATGCAAAAAATCGATAAATAAAAATAAGATTGCATACATTGAATTATTAATAGAGTGTTAAATTTTTACATATGATAATTGTTTAAGGCGGCAATAAATTTGAATATTGAATACTTTAGGAATTTTATAAAACTTACTCAATATAAAAGCTTTTCAGAACTTGCAATGGATTTATCTATCTCTCAAAGTACATTATCGCATCAAATATCGCAATTAGAAAAAGATTTTGGAGTTATTTTAATTGATAGAACAACTAAAAAATTTGAATTAACTGAAGCAGGAAACGTGTTTCTTAAACATGCAACAGATATTATAAGTTTATTCGATAGTTGTAAACAAGCAATATCAAAATTTAAAAATCAGATCGTCGAAGAAATTATAATATCTGCATCGACAATTCCTGGGTCTCATATTTTGCCAAAATATATAGCTGATTTTCGAAATAAAAATCCCAATGTTAACTTCAAAATTTTAATTAATAATTCTCAGAAATCAATTGAAAATTTAAAGAAAAACTTGGCAGATTTTGCTGGTATCGGAAGTTTTATGAGCAATGATGAAACTAAATTTGATTATATTGAAATTGGACAGGATGAATTCAAGTTCATATGTTCTCCTACTCATGAATTACTTAAAGATCGGAAAGATGCTGTAAATTTTGATGATCTTACTAAATATCCCTTTGTGTGGAGAGAAAAAGGATCTGGAATGAGAAATACCTTTAAACATCAATTCCCCAATTATAAAAAGTTAAACATAAAACTTGAAATAAATGACAATGACTCAATCATTTCCACAGTTAGTGAATCTAATTATATAAGTATTATGAGCGAAATGATGGCAGATAAAGCAGAATCAGCAGGTTTGATAAAATATCTAAAAGTTAAAAGCTATCCCTCCATAGTGAAAAGACCTTTATATTTTATTAAGTTAAAAGATAGAGGATTAAGCAACCTCAAGAAGAGATTTTGGGATGATTTAAAATTAAAATTTACAAAAAATAAAATTTAAAAAAAAATAAAGAATTTAAAGTGTAGTCTTTTTCTGAAAGATTTTAACTCCTAAAATGATAAATGCGGCTGTGAATGCTAGTATCATAAGGATTCCTCCCCATATGGGAAAGATTGTAGCATCAGAAGTGGGAGTTATTATATTACCACTATACATCAAATCAGAGAAAGAATCTCCGACAACAGTTAATTGGAGATAAACTTGTTTGACCCAATACTGTGGAGTGAAAAATACTCCCGCATTATCCAAGGGGAAAAATGATCCCGATACAAACATTAAAGACATATGAGTCAACATTGCAATTCCATTCGCTCCCTCAGGGCTATTAAGAAAACTCGCAATAATAAGACCCAATCCTATTGATGCTATACCATAAATCATTGCGATTAAGTATCCAATCGGCATCATTGCTAGCTCAAAATGAGCTCCTAACACTCCATATCCAAATCCAAATAATAAAATGAGCTGGAAATTCATAAAAATGGTCTCAGAAATTACAGCTCCTAAGAATACATTTCCACGACTCACAGGCATTGAATCTATAAACTCCAATGTTCCATCTTTTTTACTCATTGAAAACATAACTGCACTTGATACTGTGGATATACCAATAGTATATACGACGATTCCTGGAAATTCTACGTCGAAAACTGTTAACCCATTTATTATCATAGTGTCATCAGAATCCATGAATGCTAACTTGTAGACAATCAACATCATGATTGGAAATGCAACAGTCCAAAACATCGAACC
>JBHLME010000068.1:0-23374 GCA_048938445.1 Promethearchaeota archaeon
TTCCCATTTCTCTTTTTCTTGTTGAATTTTTTCTAAATAATCTTTATCAAACAATTGTAAATCACACTAATTTGCTTAATTAGATTAAATATTATTTATCTAATTTAAAGAAATTAGGACAGCTAAAAAACTTTGATAATGGTTAACCGAATATTGAACAATTATCCTGTAAGTTATAAATTTAGAGGAAATAATGAGACTTAAGGCTCTAATAAATTTGTGAATTCATATAATATTGTTTTAATTATGGAAAATTTATTAAAATAATTAAAAATTGATTGAATTAAAATACAATAATTATCAATTATTTCTTTTGTTATATGAAAAAAATCACTTTTACAAAAGCACTAATAATGGTTCTTAAAAAATCATTATTAAAGAAATTTGCTTTATCATTCTCAGAAATTCAAAAATTTCAACAATTTAGATATCTTTTAATAATTAAATCGTTTACCGATAAATCCATAAGAATTACATTATATCCCTTAAAAAATAAAGATGTAATAAAATTAAATATCCAAGATTCAGACATGTTTGAAGATATCTTCTACAAATTAACAGATTTTCTCAAAAATTATGAAATCATTCATAATTCAGGTCTTATTGAATTTAACAATTATTTCATTTTCGAATGTTATTTAAAATTGGATTTAGAATCCCCCGAAATAAATCAAATAGAAAAATTTTTAGATAACATTAAAAATTCTACCACACTTTTTAGCATTGAAAAAATTAAATTTAAAAGGTAAAAAAAGCATTAAGAGATATATATGAACCCTTGGAAGGTATACTTAAAATTTTTTGATGAAACGGATATAGAGCAGGAACTCGAATTATTTGATGCAAAATCATATTTTGGAGGGTATTTAAAGTTAAAACGAAGCTATTTTGATGCTTTAGTTAAAAATATAAAAATGACAAAAAAATACATTACTGGCAGGGCAATAGAAAAAGTTTTGGGCCCAGACAACGAAGATTGGACGTACAATCCTTGGATGCTCTTAATTATAAAAGATGATGTAAAAAATAAACCTTTTTGGTTTTTTATTAAGCGGGAGAAAGATTTATCTGGATTATTAGTAGCTATCGGACCAAAACCGTTTGAAGAATATAGCATGAAAGATCCCTCCGAAGCTCGGAACGAAATAAAACGTCTTATAAATTATATTGTTGCTTATTTGAATAAATTTAACTGTGTGATTTTATTACCAAATTATTTACAATAAAAATTCAATTATTCATTAAAATTTTATAGTTTTTCTTTTTTATTGATTGTATTGTTCCAGACGTTTTTAATGGAGATAAAATCACTCTATTACCGTTGATTTCAGAAATAAGAGTCAAAGCGGTAATTATTGATTCCTTTGTTTTATGAGAACATCTAATTATTCCATATCTTCTTTCCAAGTTGAATTCTACTAACCATAATCCAATTTTATTAGCTTCTTTCATCCCAAAATACCTCCAGATTGATGACCAAATCGATTTAAGTAGCTCTTCCTTGCTAAAGGTGAACTCTGTTTCTATTATTATTTTAAATAAAATATATCTCTGTCGTTCCTTAGATTTCATATTTCACTTCTTTTTTTTAGTTATTAATCTTTTTTTTTTTACCTTTTTAGTGCTTTTTTACTCTTTCTAGTAGCGCTCTAGGGCATCCTTGAAAAGCTTGTTTTGATTCTTTAATAGGTAATTCTAGTAGGGAATGGCAAATGCTGATCAACCCTCGTGGATGCCTAAAATCATATAATTCTGAAAAGTTACCGCTAATAATATATTTTACATTAGTCTTCCTTGTCATGTGTAAATAGCGGTATAATGATCTGAAATTTTTTGATTGAACTTGCATATTTTTTTTCATAATTGGTGCTAAAGAAAATTCAATAAAAGAATTGTTTTGTTTTACTAAAGATAACACTCCTATAGTAAGAGTTTTTAAAATATTTTGCTCTGAGAATGAAATAAGATCCACTCTCGAATCTCTGGCAGCATGTATTTGTACATCTTTATTTATAGATTCAACACATAAGATATCTTCAAAATTGTGATATTTTTTTATTTTATTTTTAAAATTATTAAGGTTTTCTTCTTTTATGGTAATCCTGAAATATATATTAATTGGAGAAAGCTTTTTTATTGTGTCTTTTAAATCAAGTGGTATTTTTTGAATTTCATTATTAGGTTCCAAAATTAAATTCCTAATACCTAAACTTTCAATCCATTTTATTTTTTCTTTTATTTCATCAAGATCCTCGAAATTTACTTTTAATCTTGATTCAAAATATGACAAAAAAAAATCCCTCTCTAAATACGCTAATTTTATTCAATTACATTAAAATAAGATAAATATAATAAAAAAATTTTATTAATAATACATACTGTGGTTAAAAAAAGAAAACTCTCGGAAATAAGAAAAAAACTATCAAACAATACGGCTATTGTCATATCGGTTCAAGAATTAATTAACCGAATCAACGATGGTGAAAAAGTTCAGTTTGAAGATGTAGATGTCATTACTACAGCTACTAAGGGATTAATGAGTGGTATAGCAGGTATTTTCTCTTTTCGACTAACTCCCCCTAAAACTATAAGAAAATTTACAGAAATTACACTAAATGGAATTACTGGTTTTCCAGGGCCTTGTCCGAATGAATTTTTGGGCATCATTGACTTAATTATCTATGGAACAGGGCATAGTACCACTATAGATGAATATTCTGGCGGAAAGCTTTTTAGGGAGTTAGTAGAAGGAAAAACTATAGATGTTGTAGCAAAATCCGTTGAAGGAAAGATTTTAAGAAAAGAACTTACATTGCATGATATGCAATTTGCGAGACTAATGGGTACAAGACAAGCAATAAAAAATTATAATGCAATGATTAATCCTACTGCTGAAAGAGTTAATACAATCTTTTCTGCACTTCCTTTTGAACCAAATAATTGCCAAATTACATTTTCTGGATGTGGTGCTTTAAATCCATTTCAAAATGATCCTACTTTTGAAACCTTTGGTATTGGTATGCCCGTCCTAGTAAATGGAAATATAGGGCATCTTATTGGTCCTGGAACTCGAAATTATATTTTAAAGCCTAATATGATGACAATAGCGGATTTTCAAGGAATGAAACCTGAATATATGGGTTCCTTTAAAACTTCATATGGACCAGAGCCTATTTGCTCAATAGCAGTTCCGATTCCAATATTAAACGATAATATTTTTAATAACATAATTAAATCGGATTTTGAAATTCCATTAACTATATTAAACTTAGTGGGTCGTGAGAAACTTGGTGAAATAACTTATGGTGATGTATGGGATGATAATTATGTTGTCAAATTTAATCCCTCTAAATGTGAAAAATGTACTGAATGTAAAATCGAAATTCATTGTCCAACATCTTGCTTTACTATAAATAATGGAATTGATAAGAGCAGATGTTTTAATTGTGGAATGTGTGTTATTGAATGTTCAGAAGATGCTTTTGAATGTGATTTAAAATCAATAAATTGTAATGGAAAAGAAGTACCCATAGTATTGAGGCAATCTGATAGATTTGGCGCTATTAAATTAGCAAATGAATTAAAAACAATGATTTTAAAAGGAGAATTTGTCCTTGAAAAACCTACAGGAAAATTAGAATTTGCTAAAAATGTAAAGTGATTATTACTTTCCCCTACCTTTATTTGCTCTAATACTTGGACGAGTTTTTTCAGATCCCCACCCTTTTTTGTGTAAACCTCTTGCTCGTTTTCCTGCAGAAGTTAATCCACGTGTAACCCTTTTTTTATGATGAGCTTCACAAATCCAATTAATTTTTGGATCTGATTTGATAACTGGATGATTAGGATCGACTAATATGACTTCATAATACCAATTTTTACCATCTGAATAGATCTTATAACTATTTAAGACTTGCATGTTTGGATATTTTCTTTGAGCACGTTCTTCAGCAACCCATTGTAAATTTTTTCCAGTCGTGTATTTTGAAACACCCATTGCTCTTGGTTTTCTTCCCTTTTTTGGTCTAACCTTATGTGCTCCCCCTTTTCTAATTCTTGCTCTAACAATAATGTATCCCTGTTTTGCTTTATATCCTAATGTTCGAGCACGATGAAGTTTTGTGGGTTTTTCTACTCGTTCAATAGACTGGCCTTTTCGATATTCAATTCCTCGGTACCAATGGGGAGTTTGATACCCTTTTTCATGCTCTTCGAATGTATCCTTTACGTATTTATATCCAGACTTCATTTTAATTTCCAATTATCAGATGATATATTGAAATATATTCCATAATTTTATAATTTTACTGTTTTAATGAAAATTAAAATTTAGTTATAATAAAACTAAATAAAATTAATAACAATTTCCATTAAATTTTGGATAAAATAATATGTAAGTTCATGATTATTTCTTTAAATAATCCGAAATTTTTTCTGCAATGCCTATAGCTGCTGATGTCTGAGTTTCCTCTGTTGAGCTTCCTATGTGAGGAGTAAGGATCAAATTTTCATCTATACTATATAATTCTTCATTTTTAAGAGGTTCTTCTCTGAAAACATCTAAAGCTGCTCCTGCGATTTTTTTATTCTTTAAAGCATTTATTAGAGCCTTTTCATCAATTAATTTACCTCGACCAGTATTAATAATCACAGTATTCTCATTCATTAATTTTATCTTATCCTCATTAATAAGATTTTCAGTGAGTTTATTAGCTGGCACGTGTAATGAGATAAAATGAACATTTTTTATTAAATCCTCTATAGAGGGATATACGGTATATCCTAAATTTCTTGCCTTCTCTTTTAATTCTGGAAGAATTTCAAAGATACCAACTTCCATTTCAAACGCCGCACATCTTTTAGCAACAGCTTGACCAATATTTCCGAATCCAATTAACCCTAATTTCTTACCCTTTAAAGTATTACCGGTATAATCATTTTTACACCATTTCCCTTCATGCATCGTTTTATCCGCTTTTGTAATATATCTCGCATGACTCAACATAAATCCTACTGTCAATTCTGCAACTGAAACAGAAGGGGCTTCAGGCGTGTTTAAAACTTTAATTTTTAACTCATCTGCTTTCTGTAAATCTATATTATCCAATCCGACGCCTGCTCTTCCAATTACTTTTAAATTTTTAGCATTTTCTAAGATTTTTGCTGTTAATTTTGTACGTGATCGAATTACTATAGCATCATAATCTTTTATCTTCTCAGCTAAATCCTCTGGAGTGATGGTAAAGTTTTTATCAACCTCAAATCCATTTTCTTGAAAAATCTTTATACCCTCTTCATCAAGTTTATCTGAAATCAATATTTTCATCTAAAATATCAACCATTAATTTTATTATTGTAAGTTTTTATAATAATCATAATTATAAAAGATTTATTTGTGGACGGAATTAAAGATTTTGAACGATAATCAAAATAAAGAAGATAATAAATCCTCTAAACCTATAAAAATAGATTATAAAGATGGTTTAAATGTAAAATATAATAAAGAAGATTTAATGAAATATTATCCACACTTAATGGCGGAAATTGAAAATAAAGATAATGAAATGAATATTGACCCAATATCTGCTGATATCACACAAAATGAAAATTTTGAGCCAATTAAAGAAGAAAAACAACAAATACCAAAGGAATTGATAAATCCTGGTGCAATTGATTTTATTAGGAGATGTAGGAATGAAGAAGAAACCTTTGAGATCCTTGATTATTTATTAAAAAGAAATGAAATCACCCAGGAACAATATGACGATTTTAAAATAAGAATAAATCAAGAAGATGGATTAAAAGCGCTAATAGAAGAATGTGGTGGCTTTAAAAAACCGGGTTATTATGAAAAAAAATATTATAAAAAAAATATTAATGGTTAATAATTAAAAACAATTAACTATTTAATAAGTTAAAAATCTAAGACATTTAAAAACATACTATTTGGTAAGTTTGATTTTTCTTGAATAGATAGAATTAAAGTTTTATCTTCTATCATATCTATATCTTGCTTAAAGAATTCTAAATGCAGACATATAATTTTAATAAAAACTGAGTTCTAAAAAATCTTTTTTTTAAAAAAATTTTAATTGGACTAATATTATTAGGAAATCCATAATTAAACTCTGTCCCAATTTTTATATATATCTTGAAGGATTATTATATATATGGAAAAATTAATCGAAGTATTAAATAAATTAGGATTACTGGAAACTTCCGACGAAAGTAAACTTATTAATATGAAAGAATTTAAGAATCGATTATTCTATCAAAAATTAATCTTTTTATTTAATGAAAAAACAAATGAATTAAAATATTCTTTTAATTGGTATAAAAGAGGACCTTACTCTCCTGATTTAACGAAAGATTTGTATTCTATTGATGAACTACTAAAACAAAAAAAAAAATTTATAGATTTGGTAATTAAAGAAAATATTGATAATAATACGATGGACAAAGCTATTGAGTATATTCAACAGTTAAAATCTTCATTTAAAGAAAAATTTAATAGAGAATGGACTTCTATAGATTTAGAAATTTTAGCTTCATTAGAATATATTAATAAATACACCTATTCAAATTGTAGAGATTCGAAAGATAATACAATCAAAGAATTTAAGGAAAGAAAACCTAAATTGAATAATGAACCAATTAGTGATTATTGGGATCTACTAGAATCATTAGATACTATCTAATTCTAATTTTTTATAATTAAGAGAGGCAATAATTATGGATCTACCATATGTTAAGGAGATTTTTGATCCAATATATAGTTTTATAAAACTTACTAAAGAAGAGATTAATGTTATAGATAATTTAATCTTTCAAAGATTGCATAACATCAATCAATTAGGAACATTACATTTGGTATTTCCAACGGCTAGAAATACTAGATTTTCTCATTCATTAGGAGTTTTGGCAGTAACACAAAAAATTATTGATAATCTTAAATTTTTACCAAGATCTGGAACGAAAGATATAAAAAAATTCAATCTAGAGCCTAATGAACAAAGGTTAATTAGAGCTGCAGCGCTTATGCATGATATTGGACACCTTCCATTTTCACATTGCACTGAAAATGTAATTAAAGAATATATATTAAAAAAATATTCACATCTAAAAATACAAGGAAAATTTCATGAATGGTTAGGAGGTGAAATAATTAAAAAAACTAATATATATAATCCAATTGAAATTTATAAAAGAGATATTATTATAACAGACCATCGGGAAAATATTAGTCAAATTATCAATGGTAGTTCAAAATTTACTTTATTTAATCAAATTCTTAATTCTGAACTTGATGCAGATAGAATAGATTATCTTGGTCGTGATTCTTATTCAACGGGAGTCTCATTTGGTTTAATAGATATGGATCAAATTCTAAGAAAAATGTTTGTAGAACAGAGGAGAGCAACTGGAACTAAAGGATCTGATAATATTATTGTATATTCAACACATGTAATAAATGCAATAGATAATTATTATTTTGCACGAATGTTTATGTATAATTCAGTTTATTTTCATAAAGTTTCACGATATTTTGATTTTTTATTAAAAAAATCATATGAAATAATTATTAATTCTGATAATTTAAATGAGATTAAATCTAATTTACTTTTAAAACCAGATATCTTCTTAGAACCAATACTAGAGGATAAGGAATTGGATGAAAAAGAAATTCAGGAATTTTATGTTTTATGGCATCAATTCGATGACCATTATGTATGGAATTGTATGCGTGATTGTTGGCATCAATTAAAGAAAAAAGATAATAATGATTTAAGTGAAGAACTTGTCCTCCTAAAAAATTATTTTGATTTATTATTTCAAAGAAAGAAATCTGAACTTGTTTGGGAAGAAAATAGGCTAAAAAACATTATTAGTAATAATAATAGTGATACAAAATTAGATAATCTCTTGGAGCGTATATTCTCTCAGCTAGAAGATTGGATAAAAAATGAATTACAAAAGGATTATGAATTTCCTCTAATTTCTTTAAATCATAAAGTCGATGCGCCATTAAGCAATATTGAAATTGATGATCCTGAAAATTTAGATGATTATGAAGGGGAATCCATTCTATTCCACGATCCTATGACAGATAAATTTCACTATTTATACAATGTTCAAAGTTCTATAAACTTTCAAATAAATAAATCAGAATTTAAAATTTTTCGAGTTTATTCTACTAAAGAAGGGTATAGAAATGAATTACATGAGAAAATTGACAAAAAATTTAAAGAATTGACTGATTTTTATATATAATTTTTTTTTTTATATAATATCAAACAATAATATCATAAATAATATTCAATTTTTCTAACTCTTTACTGAGTATAATTTAAGAGAATCCTTTTTAAAAAAATAACATCAAAAACATTATTATTAACAATTTAGTAAGACTCTTTATTTATTATCAAAAAATTGATTTTACTTAGGATCCCATTCCTTTAAATGAAGATAAAATTGCCATGAAAACCTATCAAATATATCCATTTCATCCATTTCATATAAAAACAGAATTGAAATTATCCTTTATTTTTAGGTTTACTTTAAGAACTTTTTATTTTATAAATTTATATGGTCAATAAAAAAGGTATGATATTTGTATTATATATTGGAATTTTAATTGGATTTATTGGAATATTTATAATATTTTCTGATAATATTTTATTGATCCTTGAAAGTTTTCATAATTTTACTAATTCTTTGGAAGTTTTAATTATAATAATAATTCGTATTATTATCTTATCTTTAATATCCTACGTAATGTTTTATAAAATGTTAAAACCAGAATAATGCAAATGCGAAAATAGTTATGGGGATTCACAAGATAAGAAAACGTTCAATAGAGCAAAAATTTAAAATAAAAAACCTAAACACTAATATTTTATTGATGATGTATATATCATTAAGACTAATAATTATAATCTGAATTTGGTAGAAATATGATGAGCTCAATGACAAGACGAGTTAATTGCTCTTAACTATGATAATGTTGCCCCAGACTGATTTCTTCAAATTCAGATTTATAGTATTACAGATAATTCATATTTAATGTGTTCTACTCAAATATAATCGTGATGGTTGTATTGAGGAATATCAAATAATTTAATACCCGTCATTTTTTCAAATTTTTTAATAATATAATTTTGGATTTTTACAGGATTTTTCATTTTGGGATCAACACTATAAGGAAATATAATTAAAAAGATATTATGCTCATTACATAAACTTCTCTTTAAATTATCTCTTCTTTTTTGATCTAAAAATTCACAATGTTTTTTATGATATTGGTTAGGAAATTCATAGTGTTGTTTACCATTATACTCCAAAGCTAACTTGATCCATTTTTTGTTAATTTTAAACTTAGCAAAACCATCAAAATGCATCATCCCTTTATAATCATTAATAATATTTCTAATCATTGTTGTTGGAAATTTTTTTTTAAAAATTTTTTCAAAATAAAATTTACAAATTCGCTGATATTTTCCCTGGGAACATTCTGGGCACCAACTTTTCAGTTGAATGCTTGAGGCTTGAGTTAACCAGGGATTATGCTCTTCTTTACCACACCACCATTTTAATTTACATTTACTAGGAGAATTGAATTGAATTAATTTTTCAAATTCATCTTGAGTAGTTAAAAGCTTTCCAGGAATATTATTTTTTTCTTGACCTCTTATTCTTGCTAATTTTACATAGTCATCGTAAGTATGTGGGGCATTTCCCGCACAACTAGGACACCAACCCCCCTGTTGTATACTTCTTTCGGTCGTGTTCCAAGGATCATGTTCTTCCTTGCTACACCACCATAATAATTTAATATCGCTAGGTTTTCGCTTTGCTGAGAGGATTTTAAATTCTTCTTTAGTTGTTATTAGCTTTCCAGGAATCCCTGTTTTTTCTAATCCTCTTATTCTTGCTAATTCTACAAGTTCTTTATATTGAAGTGGATATTTTCCTGCACAATATGGGCACCAATGTCCTTCTTTTATATTTTTTGCTGTCGATGGCCAAGGTTTATGGTCTTTCTTACCACACCACCATAAAAATTTAATAATGCTAGGCTTTTGATTTGAAGATCTATTATTAAATTCCTTTTGGGTGGAATTGAGCATCCCAAATATTCCAACCTTATCAATACCAACTTTTTTTGCTAATTCAACCAAATCTTTATATAATAATTTTCCTGCACAATATTTACACCAGAATTCTTGCTGTATATTTGTTGGCCTAGCAAACCACGGATCATGATCTTCTTTACCACACCACCATAAAAGTTTAGTTAAACTAATAGGATGGTCCTTACTAAGTCTTTCAAATTCTTCTTGAGTTGTTAAAAGTTTTCCTGGAATTCCTGATTTTTTTAATCCAACCTTTATAGCTAAATCTTGAATTATTTTAAATGATAATTTTTGCCTTACCATATTTCTTAATCTTTTATATTGGTACTTCTTTTCCTGATCTAGTTTGAAGAAATTTGTTTCCTTTTGAATCAAAATAAATGAAATTCGCTTTTATAGCAACATCTTTATTACTAGTAAAAAACTCCGCATAGTCATCTCCTATTCCGCTCTCAGGATCCAGCTTAATTCCTAACTTTTTCCAATTACGCATTTTTTCTGCTAAAAATTGATAAGTTTTAATGAAATCGTCGATATTTGTAGCATCTGATGTTATCCACTTATTTCTTATCGTACAAATATATATTTCTTTTTCAATCCCGTTTTTTTTGACCATTTTATTCCCCTTTTTTTTATAAATATTATTGATTATTTTCAATTTCACTACTTTTTTTCTATATATCTTTTTAAATATCGTTAAATTTATATTGGCATTTGTATATAAAGGAAAAAAGGATTTTTATGAAATATGCTACTTATGATTCTTTCCTTGCATTAAAATATTGGTATTGATAAAAATTAATTAAGAAAATATTACATAATGAATAAAAGATGAATTAAAATTGCTTATAGAGATCTTCTCACATTTTAAATTTAATTAAAGAATTTGGAGTAGTAGATCTTTAATTTGATTTAATAAAATTTGATAGAATGTTAAATTCGTTTTTTTTTATATATTTAGACCAACTTTTATAATCTTTTAGTTTCCAGTTTTTTGCTTCTTGAAGTGGAGGGATTTTACATGGAATTGGTTCCATCCTACAATATAAACAATCTCCTTTACATTTTACGGGTTTAAACTCATTATTCGTACTTTTCCGGGTATATATAGGTATATTTATTCCCTCACAGTTATCAGAAGTCATAAATTGATGGTCATTATTCAAGCTTTCATAATAAAATAAACCATTTTTCTGTATAATCTCAAATTCCATGCATGTCGACATTGTAACCCCTATTTCTTGACAATAATTTTTAATTTGCTTCAATATTTTTTTTCTATAAGAAATATTAGCATGTAAGTCTGATGTTATTTTTTCATTATATAATTTAAAATATTTATTTTCAATCTCATTTCCCTTAATATTAATTAAATTAGTTAAAATTTTATCTTTAATAAAGATAGGAATATCTAAAATGCTTGTTCCTATATGGTTTGCACCTGCTTCTACAGCAGCATTAATCACTTCTTTGATGTCATTGAAATTATCATTAACATATGGAATTATTGGATCAATTCTACATACAACATGAATATTAGAATTAGCTAGCCGTTCTATGTTCTTTAATAATTGATTAGTGCTAGCTCCTTTTCCAAAGATCAATTCTTTCTTTAATTCGTCATCTAAAGTTAGAATAGAGACTTGTCCAAAACTATGGTGATATTTATGCTCAGCCATAAGTTTAATGGCCTCATTAGATATAACTCCTTTTGTTATTACTTCAATGGGTAAATTGAATTTTAGGAATACTTTCATTATTTTTTCTGTTAAATGATATTCATTATTAACGGGTTGAAATGGGTCAGTAGTAGGTGAAATATATCCACATGATGCACATAAAAGACTATTTATTTGTTGATCGATAAGTTTATCAAAATCTTTAAAAACAGTGATTATTCCTTCCTTTCTAAATAATTCAAAATAACCCCATAGAGCATGCGCATAACAAAAGGAACAATCCCAACTACATCCATTATAAGGATTAATCAAGAACCTTTCAGAAATACACGCTCTATTACCTTGATCGTTTGCAGAGTTCCACCATCCATGAATTTTCTTTTTAGAATTTATTAAAATATGAGGTACTGGTTTTTCAATAACTTCGGGAAACTTGTATTTACCCCCAATTTTTAACTCTATAACTTTTTTTTTTGAAACGGGATTCAAATTTCCCACCTTTCTTTAATTAGTTTTTATTATTATTTGTTTCTATGTAAGGCTTCTTATTGAGAAATTAATAATGTAAGGCAGTTATGATTTTGTGATTTGTGGTTAAATCCCCGAAAATTTTAGCATAAATATATGGAATTACTCCTAAAAAATATTTATTTTTGAATTCTCCTATGCAATAACTTGATTTTGCCTTTAAACACTTTATGTATTTAATATGGCTTTATTCTTCAATTTTTCCTATTAGTGAATAGTTCTCTTTTCAATTTATATTGTTCTGAATATTTAAGCACGACGTTATGTTGGGGTAATTTAAAGATATAATAGAACCACAAATTTAAAGGTAATTTAGAAGATTATCTAAAATGGAAGATTAAAGGATAAAAGGAAGGGAAAAATTTCATTATATTTTCTTTTTATAGTTCGTTTTGATGTTTTAACGATTAAGGTGCCTATTTAATTCAAGATATAATAATTCAATAGCAGTATTTAGGAAGATTTGGGCATATATACTTGTATTAAATACTTCTTGCCAATTAACTTGACCAGAATTAATATCTACTAGTTTCTGATATTGTTTTGGTTGTAAATTGGCACTTAAATTAGAGATATATTGATTATACTCATTTAAATAGTGTGAGAGTTGCATTAAGATTTCTTCATTAACTTCAATACGAGTTATATAAATTGGAATTATTTTTCTATTTCTTTTGAATGTTCCTTTAATTATATTACCATTATCATAGATCATTTCTAAGATATAATCTTGATTTTTAAGTTCAAACATTTTCTCATTTATATCAGATTGATCCATCACATTATTTAGTCGATTTAATAAATCAATTATTAAATCTGTTTGTTCTCTACTGAATTGCATATTTAAACTCATAAAAAGTACAATGTATGATATGAATTTATAACCAAAGAGTCGAGAAAAATTGTGAATTTTGAAAATATTAATAGTATATTCCCTTTTTTCTGTCTTATTCATTTAGAAAATAGGGGATTTTCTCAAAACTACTTGGTTCTATAGGGGGGTCATTTCCTCCGTACTTAAATCCAAGTTCAGCGTAATTTTTTATTATGGGAGGATCTACTCTAGTATTTTTTTTTACAAAAGGCCCATCAAATTTTGCATTTCTAATAATAACTATATCACCTTCTTCAAAATTAAAATCTGTACCGCTATAATTAGCAATTTTAAATTTACAACCTCCATTACAGAAATAGTAATCAGTATAACTCCGGTTTGTAAAAAGTCCATAAATATCTATATTCTCTCTTCCATTTCTATCTAAAATTTTCTGTCTCTTATATCTATTCATATAAGTTAATGAAATATTTCTCTGATATAAGTCAATTGTGTTCTGAATAAGATTACTGTAATTTCTTGAATTGATATCTTGGGAACTTAATACCAAATAACAGAAACTATTTCTTTCTTCAGGATTTATTTGAAAAGTACATAAATCACCGCAAGGATTAAAAAATGGAAAGTCTCTCTTTTGTGGTGTTCCATAATTTCTGTTTGCGTTTAGACAAGGCGCATTTCTTATAAGATTTACTTCGGATTTAAAATCAATTTCAAGATATTTATATAAATGAGGGGATGGTGCTTCTAATAGGATAATGATTCCATTTTCCTTTAAATATGTAGAAATTAGATTAAATAAATTAATCAGTTTATCTTTATCGGGATTATTTTCATTTATAATAAAAGATAAGATTATAACATTATATTTTTCATCCCCTAAAATTGTTTTTAAACTCCCCTTCAGATCTTTAAAATTGATAAAACGTGGCTCCAAGGTTTCTTTTAAATTAATCCTTTTACTTAAGGCTGGATTTATGGTTTGGATAATATTAAAGAGCTCCTTGATGAATTTAAGAAAATTCTCTTCTCTTTCAATCAAATTAACCTCATAATTAAAGTTGAATATCCCAAATTGGTTAATATTTTCAAAGTATTCAATAAAAGCATTAAACATCGTCCCTGGACCCGTTCCTATATCTAAAATTCTAATAGTTTCATTATTCCAACTTTTTAAAATTTCATAGAAATTTGTATATTTTAATAAATGGTTTAGAATAAAATGCATCCGAGGGAAATATATCTCTAAATAACTATTAATATAAGCAATATATTGCTTTTGATCAGAGTATAATGGCTTTATAGGGACTCCTTTTTTTAATAAGTCAAAATCTTTACTTAATTTTGATTTCCCATCTTCTATATCTTTATCTGATAAACCTGAAGAATTTGTTTCTTTTAATATCGTATATCTTATATAATCAGGGAGTTTTACATCCTTAGGGGGACGCAAATTCTCTAATATCTCTTGTTTCATATATCTATCCAATTTAAATCAACTCTAATTTAATTAATCTTATTATTTCTCTAAAAAAACTTATAGTATGCCAAACCTTGGATGATTTGATTTTTATTGATGATTTAATTCGTATTTTTAATGTTTTTGGGAGTATGATATATAATCTATTCTACTTTAAAAGAAAAGAGTTAAATATATAAATTTAATGTTAGAGTTTTAATAGCGATAAGTGTTTCAAAACACCTAAATTAAATTTTTAAATAAAATATAATTTTATTCAACAAAAGTGAATTTTAATGATAAAATTCACCTTTCTATATAGGTTCTTTAAAAATCTTCATTTTATTAAAAAACTGTAATCCCAATCTGAAATATAAATTAACTTTTTTTATTATTATCGAGATGTTCTCTTAAATATTTTTTAAAATTTTTCCCTTTTTCTGCGATATAGTACTCTTGATTATTTTTTTCTATTAAGTTTAAGTCAAGTAAAACAGGAATTCTACCCCTAATACAAGCAATCGGAAGTCCGGAAAATAATTTTATAGTTTCAATATCTTTTGCTCCCCTATCAATAGCTAATAAGATGTCTATTCCCATGTTTCCTAATAAGTAATTTAAATCTTCTAAAGAATCTTTTTTACTTGACATTTTTTTATTTTTTTTAAAATTGTTTTAAAACTTTAAAGATCTTATAAAAATTGAGTCATTTCTTTTTTTTCTCTTTTGTATTATCCTCTAGATCTTCAAAACCATTCTTTATAGGTTTATTCTCTTTTAATTGTTGTTTTTTAGGACTAGAAGATAATTCCTCTAAAAAAGATTGAACTCTAGTTTCCTTGGGTGTTTGTACTACTTTCTCCCCTAAACCCTTAAAAATTTCAGCCATTTCTTCTCTTAGTTGTTGTCTTTCTATTTTTTCTAATTCTTCAATGCTTGGAGTATATTTATCTGCAATAACTGGTGCCGCTTCCTTGCCTTTTAATAATTTTCTTAAATATTCCGGAAAATCTGTCATTATCTGAAAATTTGTTTTTAAAACAATACAGGTTTCACCATTTAATTGTATCTCATCAATAAAATTATACCTTTCTAAATATTCAATTGTTCTTATAAGAGAATTTAGATTTCTTTTAGGAACAATTTCACCTAATTTACTTTTAGGAATCCATCCATTTCTTAATTTTGATAAGATATTATATTTTTTTGGATCAGAAATAACTTGAAAGATGAGATATGAATCATCAATTAGATCTTTTTTATTCTTTTTTTCATGTTCATTAAAAAAATCTAATATTCTTGGTAATAAAAATTCATTTAACTTGTTCTCATCATCCCAATTTTCAATTACACTTACGGGAGGAATTCTTTCAGCACTCACTTCTCTTAATAAGAGAATATACGTAGTCCAACCTATTTTATTTTTAAAAATAAACTGCTTATCAACTAAAATATCAATCATATCATCAAAATTTTTATGAACAAAAGAATTATGGAACCATTCTGATAATCCTTCCAATGTACTTGGCCCTTCTGAAAGTTTTTGTAAAGTTAAGAAAATGTGATTCTCACTTAATAATGAAGCAATAACCTCCTCTTCGCTCTTTTCACGTGTATCTTCTTGAACGGTTCTGTATAAGTCTTTTATTAAAACTTTCATGAGTTTATCATTTTGTATGATCTCCTTACTATGTTCTTCGTAATTATTGAGATCATTGATATAATATGCAGCATAAATCTCTTCATTTGCTTGTAACATGCTAGCAAAATCGGCTAACAAATTACTCACTTTCTGTTCAACCTCAAGGCTAGTTTGTTGGTCAAATATAACTGATGCCATTAACATTTCTTTATTTCCACGTGCCCAATCTGAAGGAATTTCAAAATAATAATTCATTGAATAAAGATTTTCGAAAGAATGGGTAAAAAAACCTTCATTGAAAGTTTGATCCATTATATTTGCAATTCTCACGGATAAAACATCATCCAAAACGGATTCTGGATATGCATATGCGTTAATTGGCCCAATTTTTCTATGAAAATATGATAATGATACAATTAATTTCAATTAATAAGTCTCCATTCTTGCTGATTCAAATAATATACTTTATTTTACTTTTATCATCCTAACTTAAGTTAATGTTAAAAATTATATATTCTTCTAATTAAATAAATTTATCTTTACATGAGTTCTATTTGAGATAATGTGTCCAATAAAATTAGTTGGATTTGACTTGGATGATTGCCTTTTTGATTCAACGGGATTATCTGAGAGAGCAAGAATTAAAGGAATTAAAGCTATGATTAATTTAGGTCTTGATATTAATCCACAAGAAGCTATTGATACTATTCAAGAAATTGTTAAAGAATATGGCTCAAATTTCGAGATGCATTATGATTATTT
This sequence comes from Promethearchaeota archaeon, assembly GCA_048938445.1. Lineage (GTDB taxonomy): Archaea > Asgardarchaeota > Lokiarchaeia > Sigyniarchaeales > SOKP01 > FT1-020. The sequence continues at coordinate 17,039 of JBHLME010000068.1, forward strand.
TATTCGAAGATTAAACCATCGAAAAAATAGCATGAATATCTCATATACCAATCAATATAAATATATTGCCGCAGCAATTATTGCCTATCATCAAGAAAAAATTGATTCTATTAACCTTTATGATGATGTTGAGGATTGCTTAAAGAAGTTAAACTCAATGAGAATACAATCAATCATTATTAGTGATGGTTCTCCTGTTAAACAAAATGAAAAAATTTTACGATTAGGTTTAGATAAATTAATTGATTCTGTGTTCATTTCTGATCAAATAGGTATTAAAAAACCTAATAAAAAATTATTTGAATATTGCCTAAATACATTAGAAGTAAAAAGTTCTGAAGCCATTTATATTGGAGATAGGATTGATATGGATATAATTCCAGCTAAAATGTGTGGTATACACGCGATATATATTCATCGGGGAGGAAAATATGATTTTTATAATTCTCATGAAAAAATTCCTCAAGAGAATAAACCAGATTACGAAATATCTTCATTAAAGGAAATCTTTAAAATTATTGAAAAAATTAATAGTCAATAAATTCTACTATTTGAATTAATGAAAGTCGTTTGTATTCAACCGCAATTGATGCAAGATAGAGAAAAAGGTTACTCTGAAATCCGCTCTATTTTTAAAACAGTTTTCAAATCTCACGAAAATTGTGATATTGCGTGTTTGCCAGAGAGATGGATTCCTTTTTTTAAAGATTTGAACAAAAATTTCCAGTTAGAACGTGGCGAGGATTATTCATTTGTTCAAGAGCTCGCAAAAGAATTCCAAATTAATATTATCTCTGGAGCAATATGGGAAAAAAGAAAAGATATGAAAAAACCGTTTATAACAAGTTATTTTTTTAATCAGAAAGGAGAAGAAATTGGCCGGCAAGATAAAATACATTTATACGCAACAGAAAAAAGAATGTTTGAACCCGGAAAATTATTGAATTTATTTAAATTAAATAATTATTATTTTTCAATATTAATTTGTTTTGATATGGCATTCTATGAAACTCCAAGATTAGCCGCAGAAAATGGTGCGGATGTATTATTTTCTCCAACTCAAATAAGAGCCGATGGAATGAAAAATTGGGCAATATACTTGCAAGCTAGGGCCCTTGAAAACCGAATTCCTGTTGTAGCTTGCAATACATTTGGAAAAATACTCGATAGGAATTTCCAAGGTAATAGTAAGATTATTTCTTTCGTTAAAGGATTTAATTCTCCATCAAAATTAAAAGTTGTAGAGGGACCAAAAAATTCTAGTGGATTTATTTATGACGATTTAGATTTGAACTTTCCTAAAAAAATAAGAAAAACCAGATTAAAAGAGAAAATTAATACTAAAACCATTAATATTAAGAAATTTTAGTTAAAATTATTAAATTTTAAGTTTCAATTTCGCGTAGCGTTCCTTTATTTATTAAAAAAAAATTTTTTATTTTACTTTTAGTCACGTCACTCCGTGGGATTTAAATACTCCTCTATGGATAAACTATAAACACATGAATAAAATCAAAATGATTGTTAAAAATAACCTTCGTTATGTTGGTCCTCGAGCAATTTTTGATCCAAATTTTATTCCTCCGGAATTATTATTCCGTAAAAAGGAAGAACATTCTCTCTTTTCGATATTAAATGATTCAATTTCAGATGATTTTAGTATAAATATACTTTATCAAGGTATCCAGGGTATAGGAAAGAAAGCAATTATTCAAAAAGTTTTAAAAGATTTACTCATTCAGAATAGAAATTACTCTAATGTAAAGATAGTTAACATTGAATGTAGAGAAAAAACCTTACACGAATTGATTATTTACTTATTAGCTGAAATTAAAAAATTATTGAGATTAGATCTAAAAATAGAAACTATAATTAATTTAGGAGTTTCCCGTTTATGGAGTATTTTTAAACTAGCCTGCAAAAAATTTAATGGACCACTTTTTTTACTATTCAATAATATTGAAAATTTAAAACCCGGAATTTTTAATAAATTCATATCATTGTCAAAGGAATCTAATATTTCTCTCATTTCGACGGTCAATAAAGTTCTTAGAGCCTCAACTCTCGAGCTTTTATCTGATTTTGATATAAAAAAGAAACCCAAAATATTTTCATATAAAGAGCTACATTCAATTTTACAACATAGGGCGTCCCTTACATTTCCACATGAAATTGATAAAGAACTTATTGATTTCATGACAGATCTAACTTGTGAACACTATGCCCCTGTTCCTGGGAAAGGCATAGAACTTTTCCGTGATATATATCCCGTCCTTAAAGATAATAGAACTATTGAACAATCAGAGATGCTAGAAATCTGTCACACTCAATTTGATACCTTTAGGATTTCTGATGACTTTTCAATGCTTACATACTTCTCTGAAGAAGATCTCCTTACAACTCTCTTTTTAGATAACCTATCAAATTATTTTCTAAAAAATTCAAAATACTATATTAAAATGAAGAATTTAAAGGATATATACGAAATTTCTTGTGAAAATTTAGAATATGAAAAAAATCTAGAAGAATTTAATGAGATAGTTAATAAAATTAACAATTTAGGAATATTAAACGTATCTAGAAAAAATAATAACCTATCGAAAAAAAGCTTATATAATCAGGATGTATTAAAATGTGATCTTTTTTTCATGGTTATTAATCCATACCAATTAAAATCCATTGTTGATGTCTTATTTGGCAAATTATGAACAGAATATGGAAGTTATGTATACCATCATTATCGAAAAAAAGGAATTTTATAAAAATTAGCTAAAACTTTTTTTACTTTTTTTCTATATTTTTAATAACAAAGATAAAGTGTTGATAGAAGGAGAATATATTGACTTGGATTAATAAAATCTCCATGACAGGTTTTAAATCTTTTGGAGATCGAACGGTAACTATTAAATTATCAAGTGGATTCACGTGTATAGTAGGTCCAAATGGGGCCGGAAAATCAAATATCATTGACGCATTATGTTTTTGCTTAGGTCGGCTAAGTAAAAAAACTATGAGAGCAAAAAGTTTAGAAGATTTAATATTTGCAGGTTCAAAAGGAAAAAATCCCTCAAATAGAGCAGCTGTAACTATCTTTTTCGATAATACTGAAAAAATATTTCCAGGGGAAGGTGACAATTTTTCCATTACTCGTACTATTAAACGTGGTGGGGGCGGAGGGTATAAAATGAATGGAGTTAAAGCAACCAGGCAACAAATACTAAATGCTTTAGCTGCAGCTAATATCGATCCTGAAGGAAGCAATCAATTCGTCTTACAAGGTAAGATTGTAGAACTTACCCACATGAATTCGGAAGACAGAAGGAGATTTATTGAAGAACTCATAGGCCTACAAAAATATGACGATATGAAAAATTCTACGTTAAAAGAATTGGAAAAAGCAGAAAGAGATTTGGGACAGTTTGAAGCCATTTTTAAGGAGGTCTCAGCACAATTACAAAAAGTTGAAAAAGAAAAAAATGACGCTTTAGCATGGAAAGAATTGGAAGAGAAAATTAATCTTTATAATGCTCAATTAATTGCTTTAAAAATCTCTAAACTGAGAAAAGAAGAAGATGAATTGGACGGTAAAATCGAAGAATCTCAAAAGATTATTGAAGAATTGGAAGAAAAAATAACCAGACAAGAAGATGTCTTAAAACAAGAATCCCTTGTAATGGAAAACATTCAAAGAACTATTTCTGAAAAAGAAAGTGAGAGAGAAGAGATTAAAGAAAATATCACGCAATTTAAAACTCAATTATCATCTAATAAAACTACTTTAAATCTCTCAAAAAAATCAATAGAAAAATTAACTCTAGATAGAGAGAATTTAAAAAGCCAGCAAATTCAACTCGAAGAAGGAAAAACTCTTGATTCATTGATAGAAGATGCAATGAAAGAGAATTCTGAAATAGAAAATAATATCGAAGAGAAAAAATTAGAGATTGAAAAAAGCCAAGAAACCCAAGCGGAATTGGATAAAAAAATTAAAGAAAATGAAAAAGAAAAATCAAATTTTAAGGGCGAAATTTCAAAGATAAAACAAAATATCTCTTCTAATAAGGCCCAAATTAAAGTTTTAAAAGAAAATATAACTAAAAATCAAGCTAAAAAAGAAAAATTACAGGAAGAATTAAATAGACTAAAAGGAGATGCTGAAGGAATCGATGAGGCAATAGAAGCAACTAAAAAAATCGAAAATGAAATCCGGAATAACATTGAAAATTTAAATAAGAAGGTTACTGAAGAAAACCAGAAGCAACAAGATTTAGAAAATAAAATTAAGAATCTCCAAGATGATAAAAATGCACTCAATTCTAAATTATCTGATTTTCATTCATCATTATCTTCTGTAAACACGGAAATTAAAATGAATAATGATAATATAGCTAATTTGAATGAAAAAAAATCATCAATAGAACAAAAAATTAAAGCTCTCAGCAAGGGAAAAGATACTGAAGAAGCTTTAAAAAGCATGCTAAAAGAAAGAGATGGAATATATAAGAGTCTCAATGAATTAAAGAAAAAAGCAAAAGAAGAGGATTCATCATTTCGAAAAAATGAAAAAGATTTAGAATTGCTGGAAATGAAATATAATTCGTTTCAATCAGAAATTAATGATAATAAAGGAAAGATCAATAACATCAATACCGAATCGAAAATATTCAGCAAGGAACTCACGGGACTCGAACGTGAAAAGCGCGATTTAGAAATGAAAGTTGAGACAACAAGCAAGAACTTAGCAAAAAGTGATTCTGATATTGAAAATTTAACTATTAAAAAAGATAATATCACGGGAAGAATAGAAGAATTAACTGAAGAAAAAAATGCTTTATTAAAAAGAATTGAAAGTTCTGAAGAAGATTATGATAGAAATAAAGATGATATTTCTGGCGTTCTTCAGATATTAAACATGCTTACCCAAAACATAAGTATATCCGTTGATTCCATCAAAGGTGATATACAACTCTCAAATGCAGAATCCATCGAAATGTCCGCTCAAAACTTTAGGGATTTCATAAAAGACATCCTTGAAATAATGAAGGCGCTTGAAGGTGTTGAATATGAAGAAGAAAAAACGGAAGAAAGTTCCCTGATGTTAAATTCCATTATTCAAACCTTATCCATTTTTACTGAGAATGCTGATGATACGATTGAACAACTCATTGAAAAAGTTAAACTTACTTCTGATGTGGCAATCCAAGATTCCACTTCAAAATTCGATTCATTTGTCCAAGATCTCATGGATATCCTCCAAACTGTGCCAATATCGCTAAAAAAATTGACACTTTCCAAGAGCCAGGAATTATATAAACAACTGGAAGAAATTTCTGAAAATATTTCTTCCCAGAATGATGATTTGACGGATACAGAGAAAAAATTAACCGAACTCAACATTAAGAAATCTCATGACTCGGAAACTCTTTCAGAAAATAATAGACGGATTGAGGGAATTAGTAAAAGAATCCAAGAATTATCCTCTAGAATTGGAAAATCGGAAGAAGAAGTTAATACACGGAATAAAACCATAAGCGAGAAAGAAAAAGACGTGGAATCAATCGAAAATGAAATGCAAACTCTCAAAAAATTAAAGGAAGAATATTGGGAAAAGATTTCCGACATCCAAGCAAGTATCGATAATAAGCAAAAAGAAGTAGATGAATTTCAAAAAAAACTACAAGAATTACAAGGCATCCAAACATTATTTGAAAGGATTGAAGAAATAGAAACGAACATTTCTGACCTCAATAATGTCATAGAAGACAAGAAAAAGGTCACTCTAGACTTAGATAACCAGATTAATAACGTTCAAAAAGAACAAGATGCCTTGCAGGAACAAATTGATAAATTTGTTGTAGAAAAAAATAAATTTTGGGAAATAACTGAGAATTTACGCAAGGAAAAAGAAGAAGAAAATAAAAAACTGGAAGATGTCATTGACCGCTTGAGAGGGCTTGAGAATGTCATGAGGATCATCACGTCTATTGATGATTTAACTAAAGAAAATTCCGAAGCAACCTTAAGTATTGATGCGAGTCAGAATGAAATCGAAAATTTAAATGCTCAAGTTGATGATGTCCAAAAGAAAGTTGATGAGATACAACAAGTAGTTGATTCGTTCAATGATGATAAATCGAAAGAAATAGAAGTTCAAAAAGCTGCCCAAAAGAGTTTAAATAAATTGAATAAGGACCTACAAAATTCTCAGGGCAAGTTAAATGAATTAAATAAGAATAAAGACCGGGAGCTTCAAATCATTCGGTTGGGTGAAGACATTAAAGACACGGAAAAACAAGTTGAAACCATCGTCGAAGAAATACAAAAAATTGAAGAGGA
>JBHLME010000069.1:0-23263 GCA_048938445.1 Promethearchaeota archaeon
TGAAAAAAGCAAATCTCTTTAGGTTCTAAGACTCTAATCATTTGTAATAATTGTTTTTTATCACCATGAAGTTTTATTTTTAAATTAGGAGCAAATTTATTTAATAGTAATGCTCTAAAGGTTACAATCCAATCTTCAGTGAAATATATATCTGGTGGACTTGATTCGTCTTTCCTGATAACCTTTGGTTTGAAATCCTTTTCTACTCCATCTTTAATTGGAATTTCAACATTTATTATATCATATTCTTCAGTTGGAGTTTCTGCTAATGGATCTTCAGTAATAATTCCCGCTTCTGATTTTATTAACGGTTCTTTAGTAAGATCTTCACTAGAAACTTCCATATTATCAGATTCTTCATCTTTTCCATTCAAATTATCATTTATTTCAATTTCCTCTTCAGGTTCGGGAGGATATATCAAAGAAACACCAGGTTCTTCGTGAATAGCCCCTGCTAGATATACTAAATTATGTGGATTTCTACCAACAAAATTAACTACATTTCTAATAATACCATATGAAAGGTCAGGAGGATGTGAGATAATGATATTATTTTTTGTTTTTAAGAAATCTAAATCCGAATAATCAAACCATCTGAACTTAATGGAATTGAATGGATTTGCTTTATCTTTAATTAATTTTGAAATGGGTCCGTAAATATACTCATATCGATGATTAATAACTTGAATATTTTTTCTCACCATCATGTCAACGTATATATTTGGGCGCTTTTGATAATTTCGCCTTAACTGTTTTTTCCTGAAATGCCGCCAGATTGTTAACATAAATGTAATTGCAAGACTAGATGGATCTGCACCAATTAGACAATTATCCTCATACTCTGCTTTTTGATCTAAGAATAATAACAGGCTATTAATCTGATCAGCCATTTTTTCAAATTCCTCATAAGCACTTGTCGAATCAATTAATAAAAAATCAATTGGCCTTGAAATTTGCTCTAGAAATTTTTTTGTTCCTGCAAATGGAGTAAGATCCCAATATGTATAGTCACCTGTGTATAAAAACCGAAAATTTTTTACTTTTGCTAGTATCATTAAAGCCCCCGGCATGTGACCGGCATGATAAAATGAAAGGTAGCAATTTTTTATTTTGAATTCAATTTTAGAACCATTCTCAACATAAATTACATTTCTTATAATGCTTATGTACTCTTCCTCGTCAATTTTATCGTGAGTATCTTGCTTTAGAAAATCAGAGTCTCGAAGGAGATATAAATCCAGAGTTATACGTGAACATAAAATTGGAATATCTGGATATTTTGAAATTAATTCCTTTAATCCATTTAGATGATCAAAATGACTATGACTGATAAAAATAGCGTCAATTTTAGGTTCAAACTCACTTATTTGCTCTTGAGAAGAATATAAATCATTACCGTCATTATCATATTTTCTCTCTTCAGAACTAATTTCTCTATCAAAATCTATGAGATCATCTACTTCTTTTAATTCCTCTTGTTCGTTATTTACCTCTTCTATTGGATTATTCTTTCGGTTTTTTATTATGGAGAAAAAATCATCAATATTCTGAAAATCTTCTGCTTCTATACCACAATCTAATAATATATTAAAGTCACCCATATTTAAGATATGACAGTTATGGTTAGGTTTAAGAGAGACGGGATAAAGAAATACATCAACATCTTGTTGATTTAAATTATCATTGATAAGAGAAATAGATTTAAAATGATCTGAAGAAAACTTTTTCTCTATTTTATCTATCGCAATTGATATTTCACTAGGTCCTACTGGAACTCCTGTTATATAAAAATACCATCCATATTTAAGGACTAATTGCTTTAAATGTTCATACATCTTATCTCCAATGAGAGATTTTATGACAATTACTCTTTCTTTGAGATAATATATAATCTTTCCAATTGCTTTTTTTTCCTTTATAGGAACATCTTCATTAACAAAAAAGAAATCTTTTAATACTTCCTTAATTGGCATCTGAGGAATCTTTTTTTTATTGATCAAGTTAAGATATTGATGATATTCTCTTGAATTATAAAGCGAACGCATATTCTCCTTTTCTTTCAAGGGTATGATGAGATCTTCAAATTGATATTGTTCAATGCTAATAGTTTTTTCTTCTTTCCGATGTTTTTCTTTCTTTTTCTTCTTATCCTTCTTCTCTGGTCCTTTATCTGCGGATACGTCTGAATTTGCTACAAAAAAAAACCAACCATAAGCCTTTATTAATTCATTCCTCTTCCATATTATTTGTTTTCCTGCTTCTGTAATTATTATAATAATCCTATCTTTTTGACAGTAGATTATTTTAGAAATTGATTTCTTGGTGTTTTCAGGGATAGTGTCATTATCTTTAAAAAAGTGATTTAAAACTTCTCGAATATCTTTTTGAAAAATATTTTGTTCTTCCATTAGCTTTAATTTTTGAAGATAAGATTTTATTTTAAAAGATGAGGGCAATTCTTCCTTTTTTTCGATTAAAATAGAAATATCATTGACCTTAAATTCCTCATGACTCATTAATAATGCAAATCTTTTATAAAAAATAATTATTTTGGATTGGGTGTAATTATTTGTTATTTGTCAATTTTTCACCACATTTAATACAATAAACCATAATTTCACTTTTTTGATATGTAATTTTACAATTTGTGCAATATAATAAGACTTTTTTACTTTTCAATGCAGCTAAAAGATGATCCATTTTAATTTCTAATTTATCTAATGTTTCTTTTGGAATATTCTTTTTTAAATCAACCAGAGTTAAAATTTCTCTAATCGCTAAAGATGATGCTTCTTTAATTAAACCCTTTAAGTCAGCTCCAGTATATTCATTTGTCTTTTCTGCAATAATATTGAGATCTACATAATCTCCTAATGAAAGATCTTTTGTTATAGACAATAGATTCTCGTGGTGTTCTTCTTTATTGGGAAGTGTGAATTCAATTTCTCGCTCAAATCGACCTGTCCTTCTAAAAGCAGGATCAATTTCATTAATTCTATCTGTTTCTCCTATGATAGTTATAGACTCTTTCTCTTCCATCTGATTCATTAAGGAAATAAGTTGACCAACCATCCTCCTCTCAATATCACCCTGTAAAGTGTTCCTGTTTGCTGCGATTAATTCAAGATTATCTATAAAAATAATAGACGGAGCTCGTTCTACTGCATCTTCAAATTTTTCACGCAAGTTTCCCTCACTCTCGCCATAAAACTTGCTTATGACTTCCGCGGCATCAATGGTAATAAAACTTTCTTCAGTTTCAAATGTAAGTGCCCAAGCTATTAATGACTTACCTGTTCCCGAAGGACTAAAAAAAAAAATCCTTTATTAGGTTTGACTCCTATTTTTTTAATAATTTCGGGATGAATAAGAGGAATTTTGATTTGTTCTTTTACTATTTAAATTTGTTTAGTTAATCCTTTTATTATCAAAAGTGATCTTCTTTTTTTTCCAGTTCTTTTAAATCTTTATAAACTTTCTCTGAAAGGTGTATTTGAGTATTTGAAAGTATTCTTACAGCTTTAACTTTTGGAAGATAATCTACTACAATGAGATCTACCCTTTTCCCCATAGCATAAAAACTTAAAATATCTCCTTTGGTAATTATTCTATTTTCTAATTTTTGGGCTAATTGTTTTGTATTTCTAATGACTACTGTTTCTTCTAAACCTGCAAAAGTGATTTTTGTAGCTTCGCTTGCTTTAATCTTGCGTATTTCCACGAGATTATCAAGCGATGCTCCTAAATTTCTCCTAAGAGACTGGTCAATTCGTATCGCATTTGATCCCAAGTCCTCAGCTTTTCCCGGATATAATAAAGCAGCAGTATCCTTTTTTGAAGTGGGGTGAAATATTTTTATAACATCTCCATTTTTTAAATTTAAATCCTTAATCAAGTTAGGATCAATTCTTATCCTTCCTTTACCAGCATCTTCTTTAAGAGCATCTTTTACTCTTACTTCTCGACCTTCCTCTTTATTATCATTTCTATTTATCATTTTTTTAAATGGTCGGATTTTTTATACTTTTATATAAAATCCGATTGTTTATATAATATTTTATATGTTTTGTTTGATTAAAATTGAATACCATAAAAACTATTTTTAAACTTATTAAATAAATTAGATTCTAATTATTCTAATTATTTAAATCTCCATTTTTTAAAAAGATTGTATAATTTGAACAAAATAATCCTTTCCTTGAATAAGAGATAAAATATTTTAGAGGAGTTCATATTAAAGAAGGATATTTTTTCTCTAAAGCTTCTCCATAAAGCTTAGTATTTTTCCATTCCTTGTTCCTTTCATCCCATATCAAATTATTTAATGGATTGTAATGTTCGAAATCCTCTCCAGGAAATATCTGCTCTAGCATTAAATTGAAATCTATTAAGTCTGTAAGAATAAGGTAATGTTCAATTCCTAAGGTCTCAAAAATCTCGCTTATGCTCTCTCGAAGATGACTTAACTCTAGAGGCGGTAGACGTAATTTTATCATGAATCCATTCTTAATCTCTCTTACCTTGTTTTCAGGATCATCTCGGATATAATAGTCCCCCTTGATGTGAAATATAAAACAATAATTAAAGAAGCTAAAAATTCTTAGGAGGATATCATTATATTTTGATTCAACCTTGGGTATAACTATAGAGATTCTTTCATTTAAATTAAGATTTTTCAAACGAATGTAAGGAAATAAAAGTTCTTTATGAGTCAATGAATGAATTTTCTTGGAAAATTGGATGTTCACGAATTTTTTAAGATTTTTTGCTCCGTGAGAATAAATGCTGAAAAGTTGCTCGAATTCTCTTGATTTTTTACCAAAAATCTCTGTTCCAACAGCTTCCGATAAAGAGAAAATTCTGATATTATAATTTTCTCTTTCCCGTTGAGATCCAAATATTACAGAATGAGCATGAAGCTTGAACATTTGTGCTATCTTCGTATCTGCATCCCATCCACTTGATGACAAGTTCTTCTCAAAATGGAGCACGTGGTAGACTTTTTCTAATGAAAAAAAACAATATTCACTAGCATTTTTATCTACTTTAATCAAACGGTTAATATATCCCCTATTAGCATTATGAAAAGGAAAAAGATATTTTATTAAAAAAGAGGGGGCACGATCTATGGATGCGGTAAATTCTACCTTTTGAAACGTGTTGGAAAGTAGAAGTTTAAAATCAATTTCTCCAAGATCTAAAGGTTTCACGTATAGGTAATATTGTGAAAATCCAAAAGCACTAAAATTAGGTATGAATGAAATCTTATCAATATATGTGGTGAAAAATGGTTTTTCTTTTATTAAATCAATTTTTTTTATCCCAGATATGTATTTATTAAGATCTCGATTAAAATCATAAAGATCACTAATATTTTTAAAATCAAAATTAATTTCTTGGTTTGCTATTCTCTGACTCGTAGATTCAGCAAGTTCATATAAGGTAGCTTGAGGGATGCTAAAAATATTGTTCAAATTTTGAGGTTTTTTTTCAAAAGATTTATTCTTAGAAAGCAGTCTTTTTACATGCTTAAAAAATTGAGGAAATAAGGTTTTTGAATAACATAATTCATTTTTCATAAAATCATAATGTGTAGAGAGGTCAAGAGGTTTTAATAATCCAGTTGTGAAGAGTCTCTTAAAATAAATTATATTATCTTTAAAAAGAGTAGAAATAGACAGATATAAGAGTAATTTTTCTTGTTTAGTAAGTGTTGGTGAGTAGAATTCAAAACAAATAAGGTCATCTTCTCCAATTAGTAAATTAGTTCGAGGAAAATAAGAACGCATTCCCGAAATAGTGGAACAGATGACATCATCATTTTTTAAGATCAATATATAAAAAGTCTTGCTAACAGAACCGGTTGTTAGGATTGTATTTATCATGCATGGGTAAAGCATTATAGGTTCGTTGGTAGTGAATTCTTCTATTTTATCTTCAAAAGAATCAGAAGATAGATTAATAACAGGCGTTTTTTTGAATTTTATTTTAAGTTCTTTGGTTTTATAATTGATGAATTTATCATATTCATCGTTATTAATGATAAGATTTTTGATTATATTATCTTCAATTAAATTCAATGCAATACATGAATCTAAAAAGTCTAAATATAGCTTATAGCGTTCCTTTTTCCTTGAAGATCCTTTTAAATGAGAAGATGATGCAAAATTCGCGTGAGAATATTCATTTATTACATGATTTTTCAATTCTTCATTTTTTAAGAACCTTCTAGAAGAAAATGAGTTGATTAAAAAGTTCTTTCCCATGAATTCCTTGAGCTCAATTATATTTTTGATATTTTTATGATTTTTAAGAATATTATCTGTTAGTTCCCTATATTTTAAGAGATCATTTAAATAATCTCTAACTGAAAAATAATTTGCTTGAAAACTTTTTTCTATTAATCCTATAATTTCTTTTAACAGTAAAGGATCGGCCTTAATCATTCCGATACTTTTTTTAAACATCGAGAAATTTCTTTCATCACTATACTTCTTTTTGTAAAAATCTTCTTTCAAGAGGCGTAATGTTTCAGATCGTCGTTCAAGTGGCAATCCTGTAGATGAGAAATAACGAGCACGATCCAAAATTAAAAAATCAAGGAAAGAAAGCTTATCTTTCCTCCCTAATTCCGAGCTAGGTATAGGACTAATAAGCAAGAAATCTTTTTTAAAACTGTCATCTTCTGGTTCAGTGAGTTGCCCTTTATCAAATTCTTGTCTGAAATAATTCAGGTTCAAACTAGTATCCATATAATTTCGAAAAATTAGAATGAAATCGAGCAAATAATAATTTTTTTTCATTTGGTCCAAAAAATTTCTTAAATCATTGATAAATACCTCGGGAATTATACAATATCCAAAAATATCTCTAGAAAAATTTGTCATAGAATATCTTGAATATCCAAAAAAGGGTATCATCTCCATGATTTTAATGATTTTGGATGTTGGGATTACCGGATTAAAAACAAGTAATAATATACTGCTTCTAAATTTAAAGATTTCCCATTTTATAAAGTAATTTGGTGCTATATCTGTAAAATTTGATAACCATTTCAAATTATCAATAAATTTTGCTAAACTCAAATCTGTTCTAATAATATTTTTATTTTTAAAATCTTGAAAATAACGCTTATAATCTTGTAAGGCTCTGTAACTTTTTACTTCGTGAAATATATTAAAGAGATCCTTGATAGTTTTTAATACATCCTCGTCTCGTAAGGAAGTCCTCCCTTCATAGACATATGAAGCATACAATTTTTCATAAAATTCTCTATCATCTTCCCTTATCTCCATCACATTCCTTCTCAAGTATTCAAAAAAGAAAGCACGAGGATTTGAGTCAGAAGTAATGTCTTTTTTTTTAAAGAACTTTTCAATTCGATCCATATGAGCATCAAGTAACTTCTTGTCCACTACTTGCTTTTCCACAATTGATTTCCATTTCTCAATGATTTTTAAATGAGATAGATCTTCTTGAACAAATTGATTAATAAAAATATTAATGATTTTATATTCTTTCAATTTAAGCGGCACAAATCTGAGATATACCTCTCTCAACAAGAAAATTGGCATAAATTCAGGAAATTCACTTCTTATTTCTAGAAGAATCACACCCCTATCTAATTTTCTGTTTATTCCTAATGTGTAAAAGTTCTCATTACTACGATCATGATCTTGAGTAGTACTACTCTTATAAATCCTAATTTCGCGATCTAATGGGTCTGAATTAATAATGGAACTCACTCTAACGGTATTCTCTTCGAAGCTTTGACGTATTTCATCAATATCACTTTCGAGATGTAAATTCTCTAGAGATATGATAATAGGATCAATTGTCATGACTCATATAATTAATTTTTAATTTTTAATGTTCGTTCTCCCTAAGGTTCATATTAAAAAATTTACTTTTTTTCTTTATATATGTTAATGTAATTTCACATATACATAGCTATTCCTCTAAATTAAAATCTTTTTTTTTATCAATTATATTTCAATCGGTATAAAACTCTTTTCAATAATGTTAAGTAAAAAATATAACTGAATAGCTGAACTATATGAAAAAATAATGATTCTTTTAACGCATTTTTTATCAATATTTTAAAGAAATAGTATGATATAGAAAAGGGGAAGAAAATAAAAGAACTAAAAGAAAAATTAAGCTTATAATAACTACTTAATGAAATATAGAGGAATTACGGAGAGTATTTGAAGAATTCCAGCAATAAGGATAATTATTTCTCCAGTAATCAATCCAAATATAGTGTTAAGTCCCCAGAGAGTAAGTCCTAATGGAGAAAGTATAACTTTAGCTAGAATAGCAAATGAAGCCATTATTTGGTATGGTAAGACTTTTTTATGAGATATGTCGAACAATAAAGTTGTTAATCCTATTAAATAAAATCCTGAAATGAATTCTCTGATAGAAATTAGAACGAAAAACATGAATATTCCGAATAGCGGGGCAATAGATGTTAGTAAGCCACTAAAAAACACTGTTATTAATAATAATTTCCGTTTATTGAATTTACGAATGAATTTACCTGCTAATAACAAGCTAATCACATCGATAAATATAAAAATTATCTGAAATATAGCATAAAGGGATTGTGGTTCCAACATTCCAACCGCCCAAGGATCAATCATCCAATCATAGAGAAGCGTTCCATATGTTAAAAAAATAAATGTACTCATTAATATGACATTTTTTAGAATTATAGGTTCGTTTTTCGTATTATCTTTTTCTAAGTAGGTCTTATCTACTTCAATTTCCTTTAAGAGGAAGATTGTTGGAAAGATCGTGATTATTGTAATAATTCCCGTGATGAAAATAACGCGCCATGAAGTTAATGAAGTTACATCATCTAAAAAAAAATAATAAACACTTGAAATTATCGCTCCAATAACACTTCCAAATTGAAGGTAAAATGCGCTCTTGTTTTTCATTGATTCATTTATCGATTGAGCGAGAATGATCTTATCAATCGACACGTCCATTAAAGACAAAAATGCCAGATTTAAGCCAAGAAAAATAGTAAAGATCACGAGAAATTCTAAATTTAAAAGGAAAATGATGAAACTCAAGATAGCACCAACTGCACCAAGTATTAACAGTGTCTTCTTATTAAAAAGTGAGGTTGAACTTTGTTCTAGTCTTGATTTTTTATCAAAATAAATAGAAAGTAGTGGTTTAGCGAACAAGAAAGAAAATGATACTAAAAGAACTATTCCTAGCTCCGTGATGTTTACTTCTGAGACATTCGCGTAATATATTGGAAGGAATTGATTGACATAGACAAAGATTACTTGAACGATCAAATACACGGAAAAATATACAAAGTAATTCCTTTTTTGAAAATTCATTGATATCATTTCTTTGTTCTTTTTTAGTTTATGATATTCAAATTTCATTTTTTATATAAAATAAAATTATCCTTATATAAAGGAAAAAAGAAACTAACTTAGCATCTTTTTTATAAAATATTTAAAAAAAATAATGAATCAAAAAAAAATATATTTTTTAGATTAATTTTTATTATTGAAAAAAGTCAAACAATTAATATAACAAATTATCCGTCTTAATGTATAAAAGTATTTTAGGTTCTCTAAAAATCTAAGATTAAGTTATTGTTTCTTATCCTTTACATTATTTTCCTATTTATTTTAAATTGTTATTAAAGAAAAAAAGTGATTAAATAATTTTAAATATAAATTGTCTAATTTTGATTTCACGATTGTAAAAATTTGACTAAACATTCCAAAATTTTTAATGGGAAAGACCTAGGTAAAACAAACCTAAAAATATATTCCTTTACTCATTCTTTCCTTTCCCATATAAATAATTCTCCTTGATATTAATGAGGCTTTTTGTTTAACATGATTTTGGATAAATTAAAATAATATTAACAAGAAAAAACTGTGGAAGTGTTTAATCATTATTATTTAAACAAATGATATAAAAAATACTAGGTATTCGTTAATTTTTCTTGAATTTTTATCAACCGATCATATACTTCAATCAAGAGACTCTCTCTATCGTTTAAATCTTTTGAAGAAATATTTTTAATGGTCTCAGATGCGAATTCATCAATGGATTTGGATTTTAAAAGATGTTCTACATAAAATGGAAAAAAATCTAGGAGTTCTTTGAATATTTCTTCCCTATGAAAGATGATCTCTTCTCTCAGTTTTTTCGCGGGTAATAGACCATGTTCGAGTTTACTGATCATTTCTTTCAAGACCTCTAACTTACTCTCATCAAATATGATTTTTTCCAGCATATCTTTTAACATTTCTTCATTTTTATCAAAACTCATCATTCCACCTCACATGTTGTTTGAAACATACACACTCAATAGATAAACTAAATCGTTCAACTTTTTATAAAGCCTTGAAACGTTTCTCTCTATATCCCCATCTGCAAACTCGACAATCTTGCACTCTTTTATTAACTCCTTTAATAACCCATCATTAATAGGGAATCCTTCAAATGATGTTATTTGGCTCAAAAATATATCAAATTCTTCTTTAGAAGGTAATTCATCTGATTTATTATAAACCATATATATACGATTGAAAAATTTAGGTAAAAGTTCCCTTTCCATCTCTTGAGCATTGATATATTGTTCAGCCTTTAAATAGCGATATATTCTGAATATCTTATCAAACAATATTCTCATTTCATTGCCCAACAATTCAATAAAACGATTCTCTTCATTAATTTTTCCTGTGGATTTTTCACTTTTATCTAATTCTATTTCGGTCTCCTTTGAAACAATTTTGGGATATAAATCATCGAAATTATTTCTTTTAGAATCATAGTAATCCTTGAGAGCTCGTTCATATTGAAGTCCTACTGAATAAGATGTCCTAATAGATTCTGAGCCGCTTGCTTGTTTGGGGTGATTTTCAACTAGATAACTATGCTTGATGAGGATGTTGAAAATATCATTTCTCCAATTCCTAATCTCTCGCTTTTTCTTTTCTGAACCTGCAATCTTTACAGCCCGGGAGTAAATAAAGCTCATCAAGTCTTCCTTCAACTTATTTCTATATAAATTTCCAATCTTATCTATTTTTTTAATAGCATCCATGAAATTAATGATTTCATCAATAAAAGTAAAATAATTATCAAAGTCCTTTTTAAATATCGTTTTTCGTGCTTGTTGTATGATTCTTTTCTCTGAGTCATCAAAATCATATCCATATTCTCTCATGAACTTTACGATTTCATCATATTCCATTTCGGGCGTATTTACTAATTCTCCTACATCTAATTTTACTGGAAAAGGTTGGTTAATATCAGACCTTCGGACAATAATTTCATCATCCTTCATATTCATGAGGTAACTTTCTTGAAATGTTTCATTTCGACTTGAGCTATAGATCCCAGTTCCATGTAATTTACTAAAGTTCATTAGATTAACTATCTGCTTAATTTCTTGCCTTTCTGTGGTCCTTAATGCAGCATAATTAGTAAAAAAGGTATATACATGTGGATGTAATGATGTGATGGCCTCTGACGAAACTACTATTCCTAATCCTGCGTTCTTGAGGGGCTCAAAGAATAGATCTATTTTGCCCTGCTTGCCATGCTTATCAAGAAATCGAGAGTTAAACATGATCTCTATGTGTGGAATGAATATTATTTTCTCACAGTAAGGTTTTTGATTTTCTATATAATGAATTATTTTTGATAATATGATAAACGTAGCAAAGATTTTTTTCTGTAGGTCTTTTAATTGAGAAAGATTAATGATAACGGTATAATTTTCTTCAATGAAATCTCTCACGGTAATGTTTTCATCAGGATCACGGGAAAAAAATAAAGCTTCTAGATCTTGTTGAATGAAATCACTAAAAATTGAAGAGACTGAATCCAGACGGGCATCTTTTTCCCACTGGGGTTTATAATCAATGTCATCCGTTATGATTTTTGAATCTTTTTCTAATTCAAGGTTTGGATCTGCTTTTAAAATAGCTTGTTTGAATCCATTCATGATCCTATCATCCTTTTGAAATACCAAGCTGAGCACGTCTATCATGTATTTAAGATAGTCCATGTTATTTTTGTCATAGTGAATGTCAGACTTGATGGGATCTATCATAAATGACTTGCCTAATATAAAATAAAGGATTTCATCTTCAAATCGCGAATTCCGGAAATAATTGAGAAGCTTAGACCATTTTCCGGTGTAATCAAATACAATGCTAGGTGTTCTTGTTTCAATTAGATCCATTACAATTCTCATCATCAACATTTCCCTGCTACTGTTCGAGCCGCCAGTAATCAAAAGTTCATTTAATTGGTCCAAAGTGAACCCCGCTTCATTTTCTTCTCTGTAAACTTCTGTGTTGATGGTATGACCTATGGTAATAAAATTTTTGAGATCAAAAGGCGTATTAAATTCAGAAGCAATTCTAGTATCTAGCCCTTTTTTAAACTCCGGAAATATTTTTATCATTTTTGCCAGATATGCTCCATGATACATAAGATAATGAAGGTGGGTACCATTCATCCTAAAATGCTTGTTTTTCAAACATTCTAACAAGAATCCCGAAATGAGCTTGTTTCCCTTTAACATTTCGCCATGGGATTTAATTATGTTCATCTTGAATGCTTGAACAGCTATTCTCTCCTTATCATAGAGATTTTCTTCTAAACATGAAAAATATTTCATTTTAAATGATTTTACAGGGAGATATTCGTGTAATGACATAATAAAGATGGTCCTCCAAATCCCTTTTCTTACCGACATGAAGTCATGTTGCTGTGAAGCAGTTTTAGCCCATAAAACTTGAGTTTGAGTTTTAAGATTTAATAAATCCCATGCTTTATCTTCAAACGTGGCGAACCTCATAGGTGACATGGTATAAGTGAATGAAAGAGGGATTTTCTGAGGGATTATAGCTTGAATAAACTTGCTCATCCGCGCTATGGGTTTATTTCTAGAATCCAATAATGGAGGTATCGAATGAGTTAAATTGAAAATTTTAGTCCCGATAAGGAGTTTATTATCGACTGAAGCAAACAAACAGTCAGGAAATCTCTTGAAATAATAAAATGAGATTTTTTCAAAAGGATCAATCGTTTGAATTTCCATATTAGTATAAGAAGATTTCTTTAGTAACCCAAAAAGGAATTCTCTCCAGAAAAAAAAAATGAAAGCGATAAATATTCCAATACACCATACCATAATGATGATAATTGGAATTCCAACTCTTTCCAAGAGAAGATAAGAAATAATTATAATCATTCCAATATACATTGATTTTAATACTTGTTTAATGACATTCTGAGGAAAATTATTCTTTTTCATATCCCCCTGAATCACATCTGATTGAAAAAAAATGGTTTTGAATCCCTTAATCAGATCATCACTCATCAGTTCTTCTATATCAAAATGCCTGAAATTAGCATCGAATACATTTCTTGCTGCAGCTGAAAACCGATCTAACACTTCTAGTAAATATCGTAATTTCATGGAACTAAACATTCCCTTCACGTCGTAAAAAAAGCAAAAATATATAATTGTCCTCAAGGAGCGCGCTGATTTTCCTATCTTCATTTTATTTGATTCATTTTTTGAAGTGATGCTCATTAGAGGTCTTTGTATGATTTGATACGTAAAGGGGATGTCAATTTCTGAAAGAGAAGTAAATAATTGTTTATAATTGGGTTTAATGTTTTCCGCTACCGTCTTGACTTGAAAAATTCTCAATCCTACGGTAGTCAAATCCTTGATGTTAGTGTAGAAAAGGGTATCTTTTGTTGATTTCACTGTCCAGAACTGAATGGATTCAAAGGGAGTTAATTTGCTCGCAGACCGTAATCTCATTGTTAAGAAGTTATTTAATGAAAAAAGTTCTTCATGAAAAACAATAATAAAAAAGACAAAAATAAAAAAACCCGTGATGATTGAGGCTATCATATTTTTAAATACCATAAATGTTAAAAGCGTAATGACGCTCATCACACCTCCAAGTACAATGACTTTGATTGTCGTGAGATTTGAATTCACATCATTAAAACTTGGACTTTTTGCCCATATTTTCAAGTAATTATAAGCATCTTCAATTGATTTATCCTTGTTTCTATATTTAATCCTATTTCTTTTTTTACTAATTATCTTATCAACATCTTCGTGGGTTAGTGAAGTCATTGGTTTCTTACCTCTTGATAATACAATTTCCAATATAAAAATCCAAGGATAATAGCTATTCCAAACAGGGCGAATGCAATAAGTGTAAATGCTCCAGATATTTCAGGACGAAATAATTCTTGGATGAGGATCACAATTGATAACATTATAAAAACGACAGCCAATCCAATCAAAAAAAAACCTGGGATTTCATTAAGACTCTCTTGATATAAATGATTATTTTTTAATTGTCCCTTAAATGATATTTTTTTAGAATTACCCATTGCTATTTCACGTTTCAATTTTTTATATTGCAATAACTGTTCGAAGGACTCTTTATCATATTTATTTTTTAATTTTTTTCTGATCATTGCTTCTTTATGACTCAATTCATGAGAAAGATACTGTTTAACATGATTACTATCTTTCTTCTTGAAAAAGATTCCCGATCGACCATTATTACTCCGTATAAAGAAATTATTTGCTTGTGTTGTATATGAGGATTCCAAATAATCAGTATCATGAATAGACTGATAAACATTTGGAACGTCCATTTTCCTCAAGTCATAATAAATATTTACGAGTTCTTTGAGTGAATCGAAAGGAAATGACATAGGATTCCTCAAATAAAGTAACTCATATTTTTGAACCTTGTCTATTATTTCTTTATGAAAAATCTTAAAATTAAAGGTATTTTGCATGACAGAATTGATTATATTCATATATTCAAATGCCTTGTGTTCTTTATTTGAAATTAACGGAGCAAATCCAAGCTTGACACCACTTTCATTCAAAACTCTCCTGATCAATAAATAAAAAACTACTGCGGCTCTTCTGGAATCTTCATTTTTCTTACTTAAATGTATCAAAGTTCTTAATTTCACGTCAAGATCTTCATATGGGTTCATCTAGTCCTTCGCCACCTTTGTCTTTGAAATTTTTCATAAATAATAGAAACATCTTCCTTTGATCGAGATTCCGAATTTAGTTCTGCTATGAATTTCTCTAAAGGAATCTCTTCTTTTGAACTTTCTAAGATCTTCGCAATCAGAGTTTCTGGAGATCGCTTTTTTGATTCAAATCTATTTATTGTAAGAACAGAAAATAGTATATGAGGAAATATCAAGAGAAAGGACGCCACTTGCATTACATATGCTGGACCAATGCAATAAGAATGAATAGTGTTTGTAGACAAATCTTCAATAGATATGAAGGGAAAATATAATTCATTAGTAATTAAAAACGTAAATGGCATTACTAAAATAAAATATCCATTTATCATCAATAAAAAAGTATTGAGATAAATGTAAGGCTTAGTCTCTTCCATTGAATTGGTCATCTCGACGCTCTTAAGGATTGCTCCAAATGCGCATATGAATACTAATCCTATAAGAATGACTCCCATAATAAGCAATTCGGTAGAATCTTTAGGTCTAAGGGCTTCATTACTACTTATTCCCTCAATGAAACTTGTTTGCCAGCTTAAGAATGCATTAAATGACCACTCAGCAATTACACTCCCAGATGAACATGCAGAATAATAATACCAATCCATAAACATAGAAATAAATGCTAATGCTAATCCAAATAAAAATAAAATTCGTGCAAACTTTCCTTTTATAGTACCTGCCATCATTCTCAATCCTCCAAGAAATTGCTATATTTATTTGCCATAGATGGGCTGAATTTAATTTTTCCTCTTGAATTAATTTCATTTTTTTCCTCGTTTTCTTGTTTGCCATTAATGTGTGCGATATGTTCTTCAATTTCGAATGAACGAACAGTATCAAATTGTTTCGTGTTCATATCGCATTCGTATATGAATTGATGCATCCACTCTTCGGGTAATTCCTCTTTTATCATAATAATTCCAGACTCATCAATCTTTAAATTTCTCTCATAATAGGGAGTTGTGAAATATGCATGGAGTTTGGATTGGTTCTTTAGCAAGGAAAGTACAAAAAATCCAATACCAAGTACGAGTAGCATTGCCATCCCTACTCCTAATCCGATAAATGTTGGTAATAATGAGGGTGCAAATAGCGCAATTAAAAATATTGCACCCGAATAAATTACAAAAGGTATAGCAAAATAACTTATCCGTGAAAAGAATTTATCATACGTGGTGATGTAACCATCGATCAAGTTTTCCTTGGTTGAATGGTTCTCGATCAATATATGTTTCTTTTCAATATAAGCGATGAAATTTTTTATATTCATTGAATCAATGAAATGGATATTCTCAGCTCTTTGCCATGCGAATGGTGCCATTGAGCTTTCCAAGAACTCGACTTCATTATCAACTATTAAAATGGGACAAATTAATACTTCATAATATTTTTCTCCTGTAGTTAAGAAAAGCTCTTTTTTTGTAAGAGATTTTTCTATTGTTAGGGATTTTTTCAAATACTTTGAGAGAAAGTGAAATAATGGCCCTTCATTTATGATATCCTTAAAAAGTTGATCTCGAGAAATCTTCACAGCATCAAAACAGCTTTCAATTAAGAGCCTTTTATCATGCATGTTCAAAGTAATCTTGCGGTTTTCAGGAACATATTGTATTTTTTCTTCATATATCCTGTGCTTCCCTTTTCCTGCTGAGATTTTTATGGGGATGATGATGATGAGTTCTAAAAAGTCGGAAATCTCAATTGACTTCGCTGCTAATAAGTCAATATTTTTAAAAAGCGTTAAATATTGCTCAATTTTTTTGTTGAGAACCCAATAGTCCAGAGATCTCAAGTCATTTTCGATATTTTTGATGATTTTATCAATTTCTTCACGAGTTAATCTTTCAGCTTGAAGTGGTGTTATAGATGTATTTTTTATGCTGATAGGTTTACTTGGAGTATCATTTATAATTGATTCAGATATTAAACCATCTTGAACTAGTAAATCATTGCTTGAATGTAAAAATTCGGAAAAAAATTCCTCATCAATTTTATTGTCATTCATTTTGGAATCATTTTCATAAAAATTACCTTCTTTAATTTCATCTAATTCATCAAACATAAGAATTTTTTCATTACTCTCATCTATTTGCTGGATTTCATTACTATTGCTACTAATTTCCTTATCATAATCAGAAGTATTATCAGGTAACACTTCATTATCAATTATCATTTCAGGAGGTTCTATATAATCAGTGAGGTTTGATTGTACCATATGATTTCGTGCTACATTGATGTATTTCTCTGCAGATTTCATACCTATCCCCTTGAATGATTGTAACATACGTGGAGTCATTGATGCTAGTTGTTCAATTGAATCAATACCATTACTTATTAGAATTTCTAAAGTTTTAGGACCGATTCCTTGGAGCATTCCTAATTCTCTTTCGCTTTTTTTAACCTTTGCAATCTGGTTCAATTTAGTATCTATTCTTAGAGTTGGATTTCCTTCTACTTGCATGTTCTTTTTTTCCCCTTTTATTGATTCAGGTTCTTGCTCGACATACTCACTCATAATTTCCATTTGTTTCTTGATAAAATTGATGAAATTTTCGAATGTATCAATCCACTTTTCATCATTTATTTCAAATGCAATGTCAAGCCCTTTTCGAGCTAGTCTAAGCCCTTGATCGAAGTCATAGGTGTCGATACATTGATTCACGCCATTCTCCAAGATGGATAATTCCCATTCATTTTCATCATCAAATTCATTAATGATATCCATATCGAGTCTAGGGCAATATCTCATAGTTATATTTAAAGAAAAAATATGAATTTTGATAAAATATCAACAATTCTTGATTAATTATCAATTAATAAGAGTTGATAATTTCTTAACAGTTGTTAAGAATAAACTAAATTTCAAAATATTTTAAGAAAAATGGGGAGAAGAACATTAAATTAATGCTTAATTATACATAAAAAATGACTATAAAATTTGAAAAATTGAAAATCTAAATCGAAATCCAGATTTAATTACTGTGAATAAAACCAAAATTAGTATTAATAATTAAGGTTGAGCAAAATATTTATATTGGATAAACTTATAATATTTAAATAAATTATATTATAAAAGAGTGCGTATTGATGAAAGAAATTTGTCATAAAGGATTAGCTAGATTAGTTGGGACACTTGGTTCAATGCCTTTAGAGCCTGAAGATTTAAAAAATGTTATTGATGGTTCCATTGATCCTGATAATCTCAATAAACAACGAATGAATGAAAATTTAATCAATACATTGACAATCTCGTTTGAATGGTTATTGGAGCATACAATCCATGCAAAAGAGTTAGCGATCAAATCTATTAATGAAGCTTGTGAAGCCAGAAAAAGAAATAATGGAATTTGGGGTCGCTTTCTTGGATGGGCATTTCATTTTATAACTGATTGGGGAACACCCTATCACTCTTTTAAATCAAAATCAAATCCACTTCCATCATCAGCAAAAATAGGCACAGGTTCTGGAGCCATAATTGGAGGAATTGGAGGCTTAATTAAGAGTCTTACAAAACGTGATACTGATTTTAGGGAAATAATTTCAGATGGTTTCAAAGGAGCTGGAATTGGCGCGGTTGTAGGGACGGGAATAGGTGTTGGTATTGGTGGAGCAGCCCTAGCCATAAGCCATGGAAAATTTGAAACTCGGTGCGATGAACTCTGGGATGAATATTACTCCTCAATAGAGGAAAAATTTGAAATAGAGATAAAAAATCAAGAAGTATTAAATATAACAATAGATCTGTTCGAAAATAAGATGAATTCTTTAAGACAATTATGCGAAAGTTTACCTGCAGACTGGATTTTCACGTGCAATCGTGAAGAATATGCAGATTACATGATTAAAATTGCATTAACAATGGATTTAGCTTGTCAAGTCATAGCAAATCAAAAAATAAATGAATAAATATGTAGTTTTAAAAAATCTAAAGAAGATCATTCTTATCTATTTATAAGTGGTTTAGTTTAGGTATTTTTTGAATCAGCATCTTTTAAACAAAACATCTTCAAATATATTCAGATAAATAATTAAGAAACTTCTATTTCAATCTTATCCGTTTTAATTATGAGGTTATAATTTTTTGTTTAAATACAAGGGGATTATGATAATACATTACTTTTTTGGAGAAAAATAAATTGTCAATAAGAACCGAAGACTTAAAAGATATTGGCAAGTTCAAGCAGAACACTAAAAATGCCCATAAATGTCCTATTTGCAAGAAGAAGATTGATATTGGTATTGAATTTGATATAATAAACAAAATGGTTAGAAAAGATAAGGGGATTTACACGCATCTCATCATACATGGGAATCCTCTTCATGGGATGATTTGCTATATTGATGTTCACATGACTGTTAGGAGCGTGAGTGCGATTGAAAGCATTGAAATTTCAAGAGATTCAGAAACGTTCAAGCAATTTATGAAAAAGTGGGCTAATCCTTACTGATCGAGGTGTGATAGCTTAACTCTCATTGATTTCATAGATAAGGAAAAGGAAAAAAAAACTATTCTTGGAAGAGACGAGGAAATATTTAAATTTATCAATGATAAGAGAATATTGAGAGCTTTACTTGAATCCAAGATCTTCAAACTAAGAGAAATTCAAAAAGAGGCTATCAAAAAAAGTCTTTTTTTCAGAAAATCATTTTTAGCATGTGCACCTTCTGGTAGTGGTAAAACTCTAATAGGAGAATTGTGTGCTATCTATAACATTTTCCATAAATTTGGAAAATCGGTATATCTCGTACCTTTTAAAGCATTGGCGACAGAAAAATATTATCATTTTCTCAAGTCATATAAGAAATATAGTATAAACATCCTACTTTCTATTGGAGATTTTGATGTTGATGATAGGGAATTAGCTAGAGCAGATCTTATTGTTACAACATACGAAAAGCTTGATTCTATCCTACGTAATTTTCATGATAAAGATTGGATTTTCGACATTTCCACCGTCATTGTAGATGAAATTCACGTCATTGGAGAAAATCATCGAGGTCCAAGATTGGAATCGTTGATTGTAAGATTAAATGAGCTATTAAACAAACCACAAATAATTGGGCTTTCTGCAACCATTGCCAATGCTGAATTTTTCTGTTCATGGCTTAATTCTTTAGGAAATGATACGATCCTTATTCAGTCTAATGAGCGTCCTGTACCCCTCAAGTATGACATACAAGTCACGCAGAACAAGAATTCGACTATTAAAAAAATAGTTAACTCCACTTTAAATGAAAAGGGTCAAGTTCTCATCTTTCTTAACACGAGAAAAGCAACACAAAGGCAAGCTCATGACCTCTTAGCACAAGTAAGTAACTATTTAGGAGATTCAGATAAGGCAAAACTCAAGAAAGTTTCTGAAACTATGTATGAAATAAAAGGTCATAACAAGGAACTCGCTAAAGTTTTTAAACATGGGATAGCGTTTCACCATGCAGGATTGCTTTCAAAAGAACGAAAAATTGTAGAGGATAATTATCGAAAGAGACACCTGAAGGTGATTTGTTGCACGACCACACTTTCTGCGGGAGTCAATACCCCTGCACGGGTAGTAATACTCAAAAATTTCAAGAAATTTATCACATCAGGCCACAACATTCGGGATTTCTCAGATTTTTATGAGGATGGTGATGGATTTGGTTATTTTAAGGCATTCACTGCTAATGAAGTGTTTCAAATGCTAGGTCGTGCTGGAAGACCAGGTCTAGATCCTGTAGGTTATGGTATAATACTAGTCACGGATATTGAAGAAAAAATATGGGTAGAAGATCATTATTTTCAATTATCATCACTCGATTCACCGCTAGTTCCCAAGTATAACAATTTAACTTCAATGCTTCGCGACATGAATACGTTAAAAGAACAGACATTATTAAGAATCTATGAAGAAAAAGGGCTTTCTATAGATGATTTGAAAAGATTTTTTGAAAGAACCTATTTTTGGAGCATTATGAAGGATCAAATGAAAGATAAATATGTTCCCATTGATCAGTTGCTAATGATAAAAGAAATATCAACAATAAATATTCTTAAACTCCATTCTGATCCAGGGATAGTGCGTTCTTTAAAGAAATCCAACATTCCCGTTAAGATAAGTAATATTTCAAGCACTACTTTATTAGGACACGTAAAAAGCGAATTTGGGGTGTATACATGTCAATTTGATGTTGATACAGGTATCCAATGCTCTTGTGGATTTGAAAATGGTATTTCAGACAATTTTGTTCATCAAGAGTTTGCGTTCCGGTTTTGTAGCCACGTAACTGCCTTTTTATTGTTCTTACTGCAATATAGTAATGAAAAGATTCAAAAATATGTCGAAGATATAGTACCAAAAGCAATAAAGGATCAATATATCCTTAATTATTTGGAAGAGAAAGGATTGATCATCAAGTCTAGTAAAAATACATTAAAATGTTCTCAATTCGGAAAGTTAATCATAAGATTGTATCTTTATCCTGCCTCAGGAGTGCTCATACGTCACAGACTAGAAAACTCAGAAATAAACACTTATCTAGATTTGATTCGTGAGGCATATCATATATTAATTAGTGAGGGACGGTTAAGAGACATGAAAATGCTCAATCCTATCCTTGATTATGCTGATGAGGAGCCGCTTGATAAAATATTAGAGACATACCATATAATGGCAGGTGACTTGTATTCCGTAAGGGATAACTTGAAAAGGATCGTTATGTTTGTTGGAATTATTGCACGATACATGAGTGATTCTGATCTTTCATTGATTAACGTGACAGAGATGGCGGAGACTCTACAAATCCGAATACATCATGGGATTAAAGAAGAATTATTTGATTTGGTCTTGCGCTTGCCAAACGTGGGACGAGTAAGGGGGAGAATATTTCACGATGCAGGGTATCACACCGCAGATCAAGTAAGAAAGGAAAATTATTACATTTTACATAAAAAGACAGGTTTAGGGATTAATTTTTGTAAAAAACTCATCCAGCAAAAAAACCATAAATAACCTATTATTTATTCAAAAAGAAAGAAAAAAAAGTATATTATAGTAAATATATTATTTATTGGGAGGTTATTTAGAAGAAATTTTTCGAGCTCTCAAGGCTAAAAAGACTAACAATACCAAATGCCCTATAATCCCACCTGCTATTCCAACAAATAGCTCAAGAACATTTGCTTCACCAGTCACTCCTAACGCGATTAATACATACAATCCTAATGGGATATTTCCTACTACACTTACAATAACTCCGGGATTATATCTTTTAAAACGAATAGTTCCCCCCAAATGAACGAAACCATTAAATGCAACCAATGTCATCAGACCCACGGGAAAGATTATTGAAATACTACCTAATACAATCAAGACGGGCGTAAGAATCCAAATAAATACAATGTTTACGAAGAAAGCTATTTTTTCTGTTAATACCATTTGAGAAGTATCTCCCTTAAGTAAAATTTTATTTAAGTCTTCTCGAAATCCACCGGGATATACGTATTCTTCAAATTGGTGTATCATATAGAGCGGTAAACTAAACCAATATAACCATACGAAACTCCCTATAGATTCTAATGAATTACTCCATATAGGTACTAATGAATTTAGAAAAAGTATGAGAAGCAGGAATACAGCCACAACAATTCCAACTTTAGGCCAATGTTCATAGTAAAAGTTTTTTAAACTCATTTCGTTAACTCTAAATATTTTTTAATAAATAGGTAAAATTCTCTAAATATTTTTTAATAAATAGGTAAAATTTTAGATGTTTAATTCTATTAAGTATTTAAACTTTGGGATAGTTACTCCGTTACTTTTTAAACTTGTTGGGATAGAAATAAAGCATAAATTAGTATAAAAAAATTATAATGTGAAAATTTATAAAGGAGAACTCTTGTATTTTATCATCAATCTTTTGAATATTTAACCTTAGTTAAATAGAGGAATATTACTCATAAGAATATAGAAGTACCTGAGGTATTTAAAAAAAGAATTAAAAATTTAAATAAACATTCAGAAACATGCCTCGCAACCAGCAAGATAAATATATATTAGATTATTTATGGATATTGGAAAGACGATCTGGAAATTGCGTCTTTCAGCATGATTTTAATCCTGATACAGAAGAAATAAAATATCCCCTTGATATAATCTCAAGTTTTTTTACGGCTTTTTATAGTTTGGTTGATACG
>JBHLME010000192.1:0-5494 GCA_048938445.1 Promethearchaeota archaeon
TATTTTTTAAATTCCATAAATATTAAGATTCCTCATATACTTTTTTAATAAGTACAAATCCTAGATTTTTTTGATAGAGAGTTTATTTGATACAAATTATAAACATGAGAAAAAATTAAATAATATACTAGATTTAAATGATTATTTTAAAATAAATGAATCTAAATATGTTCAAATTCTGGATAAAGACATTTTTATATTATTTCCTCCCTATTCATTTAAGGTATTTATATAAGTATAGAGATCTTAATTATATACATGAGATTGATAAGCATCCTGTCCGATTTAAGCATTATGGCAAGGGTGGTTGGAGCCAGGAAGAAAAACAAGAATTCACATATCGAGATTATACAGATTATAATGAATATATCACCCATCAAAAACAGAAATTTAACGAAATAATAAGGATTGAGGGAGGATTTACTTTTCGATTGATAGCAAAATATCGTCTAAGATTTTATGATAGATTTCGTTATTTACCAAAATTTTTATCTAAAAATGCTGAGATTCTCTGCGCAGGTGCTCGCCAAGGTACCGAAGTAGAAGTCTTACGAGATATTGGATATCATAAAGCTTATGGAATTGATTTAAATCCTGGACCTAACAATAAATATGTTCAGATTGGTGATTTTATGCATTTAAAGAATGCTGATTCCTCTTTAGATATGGTATATAGTAATTGTCTTGATCATGCGTTTGATTTAGATGCTTTTTTTAAAGAACATGCCCGAGTAATTAAACCAAATGGTTTTGCCTTATATGAAATAAGCTTAGGGGGAGGCGGTGCTTTTGAAACAGTTCAATGGAAATCTATTTCGTCAGTTCAAAATCTTATGCTAAAGCATTTTAAAAAAATAATAATGACAAAAATAAAGAATCAATGGAAATGGATGCTATTATTTGGAAAAAAGAATCCTTAATCAATTTTATTGTAAAAATATTTTTTAATGAAATATAGAATTTAGAAATCCAATAGATATCAAATTATTTTAACGATTTTTATAATGTTTATTGTAATACTTTAAATAGTCTTTAGTAATGACATTATTTAACCATTCTTGGTTGTCTAAATACCATTGAATAGTTAACTTTGAGCCCTCATCAAATTTTACTGTGGGGACCCAATTTAATTCTTTTGTGATTTTTTCGTGATTTATAGCGTATCTGAGGTCATGTCCAGGACGATCTTTTACAAATGTTATTAAAGATTCTGGTTTATCTAAAATATTTAGAATTTTTTTTACTAAATTTATATTTTTTAATTCAGAATCTCCACCAATATTATAAATTTCGCCTGGTTTTCCTTCCAGTAATACTTTAAATATCGCACTACAATGATCCTTGACAAAAATCCAATCTCTAATATTAATACCTTCTCCATAAACAGGGAGTTCTCTATTATTTAAAGCATTATTAATCATTAAAGGAATCAGCTTCTCGGGAAATTGATAAGGTCCATAATTATTAGAACACCTAGTAATATTAATATTAAGGTCAAAAGTCTTATAATAGGAACGCACGAGAAGATCAGCAGAAGCTTTACTTGCAGAATAAGGTGAATTCGGCGATAAAGGGGATCTTTCTGTAAAGGGCGACTCATCAAAATTTAATGAACCATATACCTCATCTGTAGAGACTTGTTGAAATTTTTTTATCTTATTCTTTTTTGAAACATTCAATAAAGTCTGAGTTCCAAGAATATTTGTATCACAGAATACAGTTGGATTATAAATAGAGCGATCAACGTGCGATTCTGCCGCAAAATTTATAATAAATTCTACTTTTTCTTTAATTACAATTTTATCAATTTTATCAAAATCACATATATCTGCTTTGTAGAATTTATATTTCTTAGGAAATTTCTTATCAATATCTTTTAAATTTTCGGGATTTCCAGCATAAGTTAATTTATCAACATTTATAACTTTTATATCTTGGTCTAAACCAAAGAGAAACCTGATAAAATTACTACCAATGAATCCCATTCCGCCTGTTACCAAAATTGAATCCATAATTAAAAAAAAATGAAATTATTCTTTTTAAACAGTTAAATAAATTATTTTTTACTTAAATTGCTTATAAAATTACTTGATTTTAATAAAGTCTCAAATTTTCCTGCGTCAGACCAAAATCCATTGACGAAAATAGCCTTAGTCTTTCCATTTTTAATATAGTAATTATTCACATCTGTAATCTCTAATTCATCCCTATCCGAATATCCTATATCATCTATTACCTTTTTTATAACTTCAAAAATATTTTTATCATATAGGTATAAACCGGTTACAACTTTATTGGTTTTTGGTTTTTTTGGTTTTTCTTCAATTGATTTTATTGTTCCGTCATCATTTAATTCAGCAACACCAAATCGTTCAGGATCATCTACTTCCTTTAAAAATAAGTAACAATCATATTTATTTGATTTTTCAAATTCTTGAATTTCAGATTTAAAAGTATTTTCAAAAATATTATCCCCTAATATAACTGCCACTTTGTGACCTTTTACAATTTTCTTAGTTAAAAATAATGCTTCAGCTATCCCCCCAGCTCTTTGTTGATATACATAACTAAAATTGGCACCAAAATCAGAGCCATTTCCTAATAGCCTTATAAAATCACCAACACTCTCTCCCCCTAAAACAACAGTTATATCCTTTATACCAGATTCTGAAAGTGTTTTGATAACTTTATATATCATTGGTTCGTCATATACAGGTAATAAATGCTTATTAGTAACTTTCGTTAAAGGCGATAATCTTGATCCAGTTCCCCCTGCTAAAATTACTCCTTTTATAAAGACACACCTATTTCTCAAAAATATATCTACATTTTCTATTGATATAATTAAATTATTAATTGTTTTTTAAGTCTTATTTTCAAGGAGATTGGTTAATCGATTTTAGAATTTTTAACCTAAATATAAATAGATAGCTGTTCATAAACCAATCTTGTGTATAAAGTTGCTCCACATATGTTTAAATGATAATGATTTAACCATAACTCATCATAATCAAATAATTCATCTCCATTTAGATCTAAGAAATTCTTGGGGGATAATTTATTTAAAATAGTATAAATATCAGGATATATTGATTTTTGATAAAGAACTGGACCATTTATTACCAAAAAATAATCCGTATTTTCCTCTATAAATTCGATGGTTTCAAAAAATTCATCAACAGAATCTTCATTAAGTTTATAAACATGTTCTACTTCCGAAAAGGATTGATTAATATCTGATACAATATCATAATGTTTAAAATATCCTCTTTCATACCAATCTTCATAATAGGCTATCTTAGCTTTCTCATACTCATTTAAATAAAAAAGATTTGGTCTTATATTAGAACGATATCTGTAAATTCGAGAGTATTTAAATAAATAATAAAAACAGGTTTCTTCAAAATCCAATCCTCTTGTATTTCCAGTATAATATCTGCCCATTGATGTTCTCATTATATTATCTTCCTCTTTTTCTGTTTGTTCATCATCGGCAAAATCTTGAGGGAGTGTTAATTCCCATATTATAACATCAGGATTTAACTTAGGAATTATAACTTTTTGAATTAAGAGAGATTGAACTCTTATAGCTGTACCTGCTATAGCTAAATTATAAGAAATTGTTTTATCGTCAAAATAATCATCGCATAATTTTGGATAAAAAGCACATTCAGGTCTAGAATCGCCAATTATGACAATTTTAGTTTTATCCTTATGTTCCCTATTTGTAAAAAGATCGTAGCATTCATTGATTTTATATGTGATATCTAATCTGCTACCCCATTCATAAGGTTCAATTTTATCTCCTTTACTCCAAAACCATATATATATCTCGACAGAAGTTAAAAAAATAAGTATTAATATAAGAGTTTTAATAACTAAATGCTTTTTTTCTTTTTTCTTATTAGAGCCATTTTCTTTTTTAATTGTTTTTGGCGACATATTCTTTTTCTTTACATTCATCTAATCTCTTAAAATCTAATATCCTTCATAAATGAATGGTTCTTCTATATTGAACTGAAATAATAATAGCATTATAATTATGAAAGCTAATATAATTGCTTTTAATATCCAATGTAGATTAGTAAGGATTTCATGAGTTTTTAATTTAAATTCTGCAATATCAATTATTAAGATGAATAAACAAGAAAAAATTAATGTACTGATTAATACATAGTTATCATAGTTATAATTTAAGTTATAATTCATGGAATAAGCTTGTTTAATTATTAACATCGCTGTTTCAAAATCATCAGTATGAAAAAAGATCCATGCAAATGCTACTAATTGAAAAGTAATAAACCATGCAACTAATTTATAAAGAACTCTAATTATTTTATGTATTCTAGGGGTATTATTTCTAGGATTAATCATCTTCCGGTAAAAAGTCAATTTTTTAATGCAACTCAAATAAATTCTATGGATTATAAGGAATGATCCATGAAGAAAGCCCCATATTATGAAATTGATCCCTGCACCATGCCAAATACCTGCAATAATAAATACTACCATTAGGTTTAAAAGCGTTCTTAGAAAATGCTTTCTATTTCCTCCTAAAGGAATATAAGTATAATCTCTTAACCACTCTGAAAAAGACATATGCCATCTCCTCCAAAAATCTCTTATATTTCCAGATAAATATGGTTGATTGAAATTCAACCTTAAATCAATTCCAAATAATTTACTTATTCCGCGTACAATGCTTGTATAACCCGAAAAATCAGCGTATATTTGTATAGCAAAAAGCCAAACAATTATAAGAGAGGCAGTGGAAGAAAAGCCAGTGGGATCTTCATAAAAATCTGATATTTTACTTCCAATAAAATCTGCTATTACTATTTTTTTAAAAAAACCTATAAGTATTAATTGAATAGCACTTGAAATTCGTTTTTGATCTAATTGTTTTTTTTCTAAAAACTGAAGTATTAAACTTTGTGGTCTCTCAATTGGTCCAGCAGTCATTTTAGGAAAATAAGCGAGAAAAAGAGCAAATACAATAAAATTTCGTAAAGGTTGAATATTATTCCTATAAATTTCAATATTATATGATATTGCTTGAAGTGTATAATAAGAAATTCCGATAGGCAATAAAAGAAATAAAAGAAAAGGAGTAATTTTTAGACCAAATAATCCTAAAAATTTGGATAATTCAGTAGAAAAGAAATCGAAATATTTGAAGACATATAGATAAGCAACGTTGAATATAACACTGATATAAATAATTAATTTTCTCAGATTATTTCTTTCTGTTTTCCCTAGTAAATATCCGCATATATAATTAACTAAAGTTGAAAAAAATAAAACAATTCCTAACCAATAGGTAATAAAACAATATATAATGTAGGATATAATTAATAGATACAAATTTTGAATTTTTGTTTTTCCATTTAGCAACCAATATACTGGCAAAGACACAATAACTAAAAAAATGAAAGCAAAACTCGTAAATGGAGGAGGCATTTAATAATCCTATTGTGATAATGGTTGGACTTCA
>JBHLME010000070.1:0-22996 GCA_048938445.1 Promethearchaeota archaeon
GAAGGGGAGCAATTTGGGGCAATTCAACGTGTTATTGAGACTGTTAAAGTTCCTACAATGTTACGTATTCGCTGGGAAGATCCAAATTCCCAACCCATAAAAATTTCATATGATCATATGATCTGTGGGAGTGTTATTAACAGTAACAATAAACCCATAAGTTGGATATTACATGAATATGAACCTATTGGGGATGGTACGCACCTACGTACAACGTTTCGATTACCTGGAAAGGTCCCAAGATGGTTTATCAAGGCTTTACGTCAACATAATATAGAAGAAATAGGAGAATTTCAAAATTTCCTACCCAAATTATATGAAGAAAATAAGTAAATTAAATCAAATGTTTAAATGTTTCATAATATCAATAATTTAATCAGTTGTATTTTGGTACATAAATTATTTATGCTTAACGAGATAGAATTGATTAACAGAGATATAAAGTTTACATATTTTTTACGAGGTATTATTAATTCATGCAAGTTATTTCTAATTGAATATTGGATTAGAAATTGATAATTGAGTATTGCTCCTTAACTTTTTAAAGGAGAAATATTCTTATATAAATATAATTATTTGCTATAAAATAACAAGTGGATAAAAATAATGTTAAATGAAAATCTAGAAAAAATAGAAAATATGGCTAAAGAGTCATCCAAAATAATGGAGCAAATCGCTGAAAGGTCAAACTCCGAAACAGTAGATTTGGTTGTCGATCACGAAATAAAAGGAGTAACTCCCGAAATGATTGATTGGTGGTGGGATAATATAAATGATACTGATCGATATAAATTATGGCATCCTGACCATCATGTGTCATTTGAATGGGAAAAACCTCCTCAAAATGGGAAACATGTTGGAGCAATACATCGTGTGATTGAATATGTTAAAGTTCCTACAATGTTACGTATACGCTGGGAAGACCCAAGTTCACATCCTATAAAAATTACTTACGATCATTTTAATTGCGCGAGTATTCTCAATAGTAAAGATGAGCCAGTAAGTTGGATTTTACATGAATATGAGCCTATTGAAGATGGAACCCACTTACGCTCAACATTTCGATTACCTGCAAAGATTCCAAAATGGTTTATCAAGTCTTTACGTGAACATAATATAGAAGAAATAGGAGAATTTCCTAATTTTTTGCCCAAGTTATACGAAGAAAATAAGTAAATTAAATGAAATGTTTAATTTATTTAAGATTTCAATGATTTATTCAGTTGCACTTATGTGAATTACTTATTTAAATTTAAGGAGTTAATTTTGATTAAAAGAGAAGATTTTTTTTTAATTTTTTCTGTTATTACTTGCTATTTTATGTAAGTTCTTTCTAATTAATTTTTAGACTAGAATTTGATAACTGAGCACAACTCCAAAACTTTTTAAAGGAGCAAAGCTCCATTCTAAATATTGAAATTATTTAGTTTTATATTTAAAAAAATTAATGTGAATTATAAATAATGAGCGGAAAAATAAATACAAAATCAACTTTTTCTTCTACTGATGATTTAGAATTTTATGATTTAAGTTATCCATGGGGTGATAAAGTTCCTTTATGGCCTTATTTTCCAGATGTCAAGATCGAACGCTTCCATTATCATGCTAAATCTCAAGTATTATCTCAGCAAATAACAACTTTCATGCATTGTACTACACATACCGATGCACCCGCACATGTTGTTGAAGGAGCACCATATATGGATGAAGTTCCACTCGACAGGTTTTTTGGTACCGCTGTAGTTGTTTCAATTCCCAAAAAAAAATGGGAGGTAATTACGCCCGAGGATCTTGAAAATGTAGAACCAGAAATCCAACCCAATGATATAGTTATTATTAATACCGGTTGGCATAAATATTGGGGGGATAGTACGATGTATTTCTGTTATTCACCTGGACTTTATAAGGAAGCAGGAGTATGGCTCAGAGAAAAGGGAGTAAAAGCAGTTGGTATAGATAATCAAGCTCTCGACCATCCACTTGCGACCGCTATAGGCCCTCATGGTCCTGGTGGACCATTAATACCTAGGGTGAACGAAGAATTTGAGCAAGAAATGGGTAAACCAGTAAAGGAAGTGTTTTCATTATGGGAGCCTTGTCATCGAGAATTATTAGGTAATGGGATTGTTGGTTTTGAAAATGTTGGAGGAGATATAGATAAAGTGACTGGGAAACGAGTAACTATCGCAGCATTTCCTTGGCGTTGGATGAAAGGAGATGGCTGCATTGTTCGAATGGTCGCTATTGTAGATCCTACAGGAAATTACC
This sequence comes from Promethearchaeota archaeon, assembly GCA_048938445.1. Taxonomy (GTDB): domain Archaea; phylum Asgardarchaeota; class Lokiarchaeia; order Sigyniarchaeales; family SOKP01; genus FT1-020. The sequence goes on from JBHLME010000070.1 coordinate 2,269, forward strand.
GCCTTTAAAAAATAAAGAGGTGATATAATGAAAGTAACACGTTTAGAAGATGCCTTAAAATATAACCCCCCCAAGCATACTGAGACTTGTCATGCAATGTTTTTGCAACACAAAAACCTTGGTTGTGAAGCTCCCTACTGGATTGGCTGTTCATATTATTTGCCAGGAGCAAAAGCGGAATGGGATGCATCCCCCTTAGATAAGATTTATGTAGTATTGGAAGGAGAACTTACCATCACATTTGAGGATAAAGAGGTTAAACTAAGTCCAATGGACTCAATCTATATTGGACCCAATGAGAATCGAGAAGTCCGAAATGATACAAATCGCGTTGCAACAATGTTAGTTATAATGCCTTATCCACCAAAATAGGGGGTAAAACATGGAAAAAATCTTAGATAGTAAAACATTATTTGATGTTTCTGGTAAAGTTGCACTTATTACTGGAGCAACAGGAGGTTTTGGTCAAGCGAGTGCAAAGGGTTTAGCTATGGCTGGTGTAAAAGTAATGCTAACTGGTCGTATAGCTGAAAAATTAGAAAATGTCGTTAAGGAAATAAAAGCTGCGGGATATATAGCCAATTATGTAGAAGGGAAGCCGACAGATATAAATGATGTTAAGAATATCGTTAAAGAGACAGTGAGTAAGTTAGGTGGGATTGATATTTTAATTACTGCTGCCGGATTAAATCGTGTAAAACCCATAATTGAACAGCCCATTGAAGAATGGGATGAAGTGATGGATGTCAATGTTAAAGGAACTTGGTTATTTTCTAAGGAAGTTGGACGTATAATGATTGAACAAGGACGAGGTGGGAAAGTGATTTTAATTACCTCAACTCGAGGTTTATTAGGTTTAGCAAATTATACTGCATATTGCCCATCAAAGGGTGCGATACATCTTTTAACCCGGACATTAGCCTGTGAGTGGGGGCAATATAAAATTAATGTAAATGCTGTAGCCCCTACTGTTTTTCGCACGGCTCTTACTCAATGGATGTTTGACGATAATGAGTTTTATAAGAATTTTTTAGCCCGCATTCCTATAGGTAGATTGGGTGAACCTGAGGATTTCATTGGTACTGTAATTTATCTTTCTTCGAAAGCTTCTGATTTTATGACAGGCGCCATTCTATATGTTGATGGCGGTTATACCGCGGGTTAGTGATATATAAATGACCAATCTAGAACGCATTTCTGTCATAGGTGCCGGTTTAATGGGACATGGTATAGTACAAGTTTTTGCAGTTATTGGACATACTGTACGAATTGTTGACTCAAACCAAATTGCTCTCAATTCAGTAAAGGATCGCATACGTGAGAATCTTAATATTATGATTAATCATGGAATAGATTTCGGTTCTTCAATTGAAGAAATTCTTGATCATATTGAACTTATAACTGATACTATGACAGCTTGTAAAGACTGCGATATCGTAATTGAAGCAGTTTATGAAAATCTGAGTTTAAAACAACATATCTTCAAAACCTTAGATGATCTATGCTCTAAAGAGGTAATATTATGTAGCAATACATCCGTAATTAGCATAACAGAAATAGCAAAGCATACAATACATCCTGAACGTGTAATTGGTACTCACTTCTGGAATCCACCTTATTTGATTCCACTTGTAGAAGTGGTTCGAACTGAAAAGACAGCCAATTGGTGTTCTTCCAGAATATTTGATATACTCAAGCGTGCTGGAAAACATCCTGTCCATGTACTTAAGGATGTACCAGGATTTATCGGAAATCGAATGCAACATGCATTATGGCGTGAAGCGTTTGCAATTATAGACGAAGGGATATGTGAGCCAGGGGCTATTGATGAGGTAATTCAAAATGGGTTTGGTCTACGCCTACCGATCCTCGGTCCAGTTGAAAATGCAGATATGGTAGGCCTTGACCTTACTCTTAATATTCATGATTATATCTTAAAATATCTTAATGCTAATACAACACCCTCTACTACTCTTCAAGATAGAGTTAAGGAGGGAAAACTAGGATTTAAGAGTGGAATGGGATTTTTAAAATGGTCAGAATCATCCATCATAGAATCCAGAGAGCGCTTGATGAATCATCTTATTAAAATCCTTATTGATAAACAAAAAAAATCTAATAAATGACTTCAACTTTCGATTATAGGTTTATCAAAAGAGCCCTATTATGTAATTTAGAATTATTATAAAATTTTTATTAAATCTTTGATGGTATTTTTTATTCTTAGATAAAATAGATTTACAAAAAAAAAATTTTTTTTATTTATAACTTCAACGTTTTAATTTACCAAATTCTTATTTCTTTTTAGGAGGTTAAAAATTAATTAAAAAAAGATTTTTATAGCATTAAGATTCATAATATGAGATTGTTTTCAAAATGATGGAAAAGGAGAAATTTAAAGATCTGTTTAATCAAGCTTTAGTAAAAGATGTTTTCGAAGAAAAAATCGATATCGTTTTATCGGGTCAATATGGTAAAGCTTTGGAACTTTTACATGATGCGGAAGCAACAGGGCTATTTCCTGCTTTAGTTGGGCCCCCGGGAGTTGGTAAAACAATCCTATGTAGATATTTTGCCAGTATGAGAGCCAAAGAAAGCCAATTTAGCCATAGTTTTCATTGGCTTACAATGGACGAATCAATTAAGCCATCTCACTTCTTAGGTAGCTTTGATCCAGCAATTACACTCAATAAAGGTTTTGTTCTGGATGCTTTCAATCCTGGACCCCTACTTAGCGCAATGCTTGAGGGAGGGACGTTTTTGGCAAACGAAATTAATAGAGCGACGGAATATTCCCAAAACACGTTATTAGAACCTTTAGAAGAGGCTTCAATTAGCATCCCTCATCTCGGTAGGATTAAAGCTCATGAGGATTTTTTCTTTATAAGTGCTATGAATCCAGAAGAATTATCAGGAACCCATCGCTTGTCCGAAGCATTAAAGGATAGGATTAAAATTTGGATAAAATTAACATATCCTGATAAATCTACAGAATTAGATATAATCAGGATAAATTTACCGGAACATTTCACAATTGAAGAATCTGAATTAGAATTAATATATTCTATTATTAATGAAACAAGAAAAAATAAGGTAGATATTGAAGTACCTGCATCTATTAGAGCGGGTATTGCCATGGCAAAATTATTAGGAAGGAAAAGATATTTAGAAAGAGAAAATGATGTTAAAGAAAAAGAATCTGTTTATGTACACTTATCAGATATTGCGATACACGTGCTTTTAGGAAGTATTAAACCAAAACCAGGAGTTAAAGTTCAAGATATAATAAATAGAATCATTCATAAAACGCTAGGAGCGTAATTTTAAAAGAGGTTAAAGGAATGGGCATATTTCCCGAAAATCCTTGTGAATTTGCAGTTGAATTCATTAAAAGGATGAGGACTCATCCTGATACAATTCAAATTCCTTCCTCTCGACAAGTACTTTCGATTCCTAGATTAATTCTTTCAAGATATTATCGAAAAGGAATGATTACACCTAATGATTTCATAGAAATTAGTACTGTTACATCTTATCCGGATAATCAAAAACTAGCAAAAGATATTGCATTTGATATACTTTTTCCAAGTTATAAGAAAGACCTAGCTAATGAATTTTTTCAAGATATTCAAGAATTAAATGAAAAAATTGAAGAAGATCTTGAATCTAATATAAAATCTGAAATGGATAACCTTCAAGATTTAATTGATGAAATTGAAAGTAAAACCTATGAAACTAGTACTATTCAAAAATTGGAGGATTTTTTCAATGAATTGGCTCAAAAAAGGGATGAGGAGCCATTTAAATCAGCTTTACAATTCTTCAATGATGATTCTGAGTTATATAAAGAACAAATATCATCATTAGAAGATTTACTTGAGGAAGCAAGAAATAAAATGATGAATAAAATTAATTCTCTTGATCCCGAAGATTTGAAAGCAGGTCACAATCTCGGTCTGGATGATTTAATTCAAGAACAAACACGCAGGATTTGGGAACAAACTACGAGCAAGGCTTTAAATAATCAGGATATTAGTGAAGATTTAAATAAATTATTTGATCAAGGTAGATTAGAAGATTTAATTCAAACATTAAAATTCCTTGGAGAAACAGACGCATTATCAAAAGAAAATCTTGAACAATTAAAAACTAACCTTAAAAATCAAATTAAGAATCTGGATCAATTATTTAATGCAGCAAAAAATTTAGGAGAAACACCTAAGTTCGATCAAGAAAAAGTTTTAGAAAATTCAATGGAACAAGCATCATTTGAGCATAATTTTAACCTAGCAAATTCATTAGATCAATATTATGGTACAAATCTTCGCAGTGCAATGCTAGATAAGTACGCACAACAATCAAAAAATGCTCAATCTACACAATCTCTTGAAGCTTTGACAAAAAGCGCAATAGCAAGCAAATCATGGAATACTCTTTTTCAAGAATCCTTGCAAAACTCAGTTAAAGAAGCAATGAAACAATTAAAAAAAGCTGAAGCAATGAAAAATCTAACTCATCAAATGCAACAACTCATGAATACTTGTCAAAATATTCATAGTAGTCAAAAAATGGCTCAAGAACTCCCAGAACTAGTAAAAAAAACTCTAGAAGCATGTGAAAATTCAAATCAATTAAGAGACTCAGTAGAATTTTTTAGGAAAGTGGGATTAGACCCTAAACCCGAAGACATTAGAAACGTAGGAGAAAAGTTAGGAATGCCCGAAGATGAGATTTTTGAATTAATTGAACCAAATTATCAATTATTAAAGAAATTGACTGAAGGTAATCAAGCAGATTTCCAGAGAATAAGTAATTTAATGAACCAAATAAAAGATCAATTGAATCATAATCGAATTAAGGAATTAATGTCAATAGCGTTGGCTTCTAATAATAGAGAAGCATTAGCTGCTTTAGGTCACTTCGATCTAGGAGATGCTATTAAAAGTTCTCAAGAAGTTGGAGGAGAAGAAGCTGAAGATCAGCTAATCTCAAGTTTAACTGCAGGGAGTGGAGAAAATCTCCTAAAACAGTGGTTTATCCATCGCAAAAATATTCCTAATACATCAAAACAGAAAGTAAAAGAGTTAGCAAAAGCAATTTTAGTTGAATTAGGAATTTATTATTCAAGAGCTCGTCTAGGAAGCGCAATAACAGGACCTATTCCCATAAACATTGTACGCCCTTTTAATATTGGAGATGATTTTGATAATGTTGATTTAGAAGAAACTGTTATGAATATACTTGAAAAAGGTAAAAAGCTTGAACATATTAATTATGATGATTTTTTAGTACATGAAACAGCTAAAGGATTAAGAAGCGTTTGTATAGAGTTAGATGTCTCAGGAAGCATGGAAGGAGAAAAGTTAGCTCAGTTGGCCTTATGCACTACAATGCTTTTATATGGTTTGAGAAAGGATGAACTTGCAATCACTTATTTTGAATCGGACACACATGTATTAAAATCGATTAATGAAGATATAGATTTAGAAAAAATAGCAGATGAATTATTAAGCATTAAAGCTCGTGGTGGAACGAGAATTCAAGCAGCTTTGGAATGGGCTAGAACCGAGTTTAAGAAAAACGCAAATTCACGGGAAAAATTAAATATCCTTTTTACTGATGCGGAAGTCTTTGATTTACAACAAGCAGTAGAAGAATTGAGAATCTTGCGTTCTATGAACGTGGATTTCATAATAGTATGTCCAGAAACACATTTCAATCTTAAAGAAGCTGAAAAAATGGCTAAAATAGCTGGGGGGCAATTATTAACCTTAAATGACTGGAATGAGTTTCCTAAGCTAATTGCAGATATTATAAAATCAAAAATTTAGAACAATGAGTGATAATTCTCTATCAATCCTGTTAACGGAAAGATTTGGATTAGATCTTTATCAAAAAGCATGTAATTATCCCAATAACAAAATATCGATTATCTCATTAGCAGAAAATCCAATAAAAATACGTGCGCTTATATTAGATAATGAAAGAGAATTTCATATAATAATTAATCAAAAAAAAGCTGAAATTTATCATGATTGTCCTTCATTTTTAATTCATAGTAAAAAAAAAGATAAAATATGCGTGCATGTAATTAAACTATTATTAATGGTAAAGGATTCCCTATCTATGACTATTCTGAATGATTTTGAAGATTATAAATTCACTTCAGAGGATTTTGGATCAAAAAAAAAAAGTAAAAATTATTTGAAACTTGCTAATAGATGTTTTGATACTGCTAATTCTATTGAGGGTTTAAGTTATTTAAATAAAGCCATGATCAACCAGAGTAAATGTAATTTAATTATAGCTAAATATTTAGATTTAGCCATTAGTAATAACTTATACATAGAATTTTTTGAATTTTTAAAACAAGGATATGAAAAGGATTTAAAGGAATATTTTTTTGAATATGAAGACAAAATCGAACAAGGATTTATAAAATTCTTAGATAGTATCTCAATTTATTCGTTCTTTAACCTCCTTATAATAATAAATTCGATAGATTTTATTTTCCAGTTTAAAGACATGGCTTTTTTATCCCATCTAATCGAAAAATTTAATTTTTTGGTTAATTCTTCAGATTTTAATCAAAGATATTTTTCTATTTACTTTATAGAAAAACAAAAGGAAGATCTTGAAAAAATAAATCGTGATTTTAAAGAAATAATTTCCAAGAAACAGCTTGAATTATTAAAAAATGAATCAATACAGTATTTTATGAGTGAAATAGATAATTTTTGCATAATTGATAAATTAAAGTTAATGAAAAAGCAATTTAAAGAAATAAGTATTCCAAAAGAGAATTATCTCGAGAAATATAAACTATATAAATATGAAATAAGAGAATTAGAAAAAAAAGTCTATTTAAAAAAATTTGCTTATCTCTTATTACTAATGGAAAAGTACAACGTAATTAAGGATAAGGGCGATTTTATAAAGAAACGAAATACCTATATTGTCAATCATAATATTGAAAATATGCAAAATCCCGTTTATAATTATATTATTGAGAGAATAGGTTTTTATGGACCAAAAGATCAAAATATTAAGTCTTCAGATATTGGACTCAATTTTTTTTTAATGACTAAATTATTTCTAGATGATTTTAATGCTTTTCCAGATGTTCTCTACTATAAAAACCAATATTGGGGCGAAAATGAAACCCATGAGATAGATACTATAAAAGGATACTCTTTGTTAAGTAAAAAAATAGATTATAGTTATGATATCTATAATAAATACTCAAACATTAATGATGTTAACATTGTTGAATGGGATTTAGCAAGCAGACCATTACAAGGAAGTCTTGTGAATGCCTATGGATCACAAATAATTATCCCTGATCAAAACAATCCTTTATTCCATGATTTAAAACCATTTGATCTATGTTATTGTGTTAAAAATCCTACAAAGATAGAAGGTAACCTAATTAAAAAGATCAATATTATTACAAAATGTTCCTTTAAAGATGCAATTATAAGCGTGTCGAAAGGAATGGAATATATTGAAGGTTTTTATCCATTATCACTAGTAAGATCTGTTTTAAACAAGGATATAAATCCATTTGAAGCTCATGAATATGTTATAAATAATCCTAAACAATTATTTATACCAAATTATAGCCAATTCATCAAGGAATTTAAAAAATTCCTATTTCAATTCATTAAAAGGGAGAAAAACTACATTTTTGGAGAATTTAAAAAAGAATCCATGAAAAAGGTAAATCAAATAATATTTTTATTGGATTTGAAATACGAACTAGATGGAATGGTTTTACCATATTCTAAAATAATGGATAAATTATTTGAGCAAGATATTGAATTTGGTAAATTTAAGAAAAAATTTTTGGAAGAAACTCATATATACATACAAAATCTTCTTGAGAAAGCAGAAAATGGAAGTACTATCGTTTTTAACTTAAAAAAGATGCAATTTACTCAATTTTCAAAATATTCTCTCAAGATTATAGGTCTTAGAAAAGAAGAATTTGAGTCTAAAAAAATATTAAAAAATCCAGAAAATTACGATATCTCTGAATTGTATCAAACATATTATGGTAAAAAATTTACTCGAATTTTAAATTTGGAAGAAAAAAAAATTGTGAGACCTGATATATTCAATAAAATTAAGGATTTTTCAAAAAAATTAAAATTAAGATTAAATATAATTAACTCTAATTCTTAAAATTACGTTCTATCTATAGATTCACTATTTTAATGCTTTTTTTGGTAATTTTCAAAGACTTTAGATATAAATTTCGAATAAATCTCTATAGCTTTTAAATAGTCCTCAACTTCGATAAATTCTTCATCTGTATGCTCTAATTTAGGATTACCTGGACCATAAGTAATAGAAGGTATTTTATATTGAATTCCAATTTGATTGATAAAAGTAGTACCTGTTTTTTTAATTAATACAGGTTTTTGTTTTATTGTATTATATATTGCCCATCGCAATGCTCCAACTATTAATTCATTTCCTTTTATTTCAAATCCTTCAATTTGACTTAATATTTCCTCTTGTATCATAAATTCCTTATTTTGATTGCTTTTATGAGAATGCTTGAATAAATTAATACTATCATTCAAATTTGATAAAATTTCATTAGAGGTTATATCTGGGGGAAATCTTATATCTATTTTAATATTACATTCTGAAGGGACGACATTTGTTAACAAACCTCCTGAAATCACAGAAAGAGTAGGAATTATCATTTGGAAATATTTCTTTTGTTCATTAGAAAAACGAATATGTTTTTCATTAAGAATATTACAAGTCTTTTTTACAATATTCCATATTTCTAAAGCTATTTCAATCGCATTATCAAATTGCCATGAACATGCAACATGTCCAGCTTTAGTAGTAATTTTAAGACTTAAGCATAATCTTCCCTTATATCCAATGCAAATCTGGTTAAGGTCTGTAGGTTCACCAAAAATAGCATAATCAGGATTAATATCGTATTTTAAAAATTCTTCAATACCAATTAAACTGTCTTCCTCTTGAACTATTCCACCAAAAATGATTTTACCCTTATTTTTTCCTTCGAATTCATAATTTGTTATAGAGTATACCATTGCTGCTAAAGATGCTTTACAATCAACAGCACCTCTTCCATAAATTTTCCCTTCTTTTTCTATGACTGGAAGTAATCCAGGGATCGTATCTATATGAGATGATAGTAATAATACCGGTTTGCCCGTTCCCTTTTTTGCAATTAAATTACCCACTTTATCAATTTCTACATTGAATCCAAATTTTTCTAAGAATTTTGCTAAAAATTCTGAATATTCTCGTTCTTGACCTGATGGACTATAATATTCAATACATTTTTTTAGAAAAGCTTTTGCATCTTCATTTACCATGTATTAGAGTTCCTCCATTATTTTCCAAAGCATTGAATATGGGATTTTCTATTAAACCAGAACATATGATTACTTTCTTTACTCCCATTTTTAGAGCTTTTGAGGCAGCATGTGCTTTTTTTTGCATTCCACCTTCTAATTTTTCAACTAAATCTTCTAATTCATCTATGTTGATTGATTTGATTAAAGAATTTTTATCATTAAAATCTCTATAAATGCCTTCTACATCAGTTAAGCTAATTAAGAGGTCGGCATTTATTGCTCTTGCAATATGGCTGGCAGCCCTATCACCATCTACATTCACGATATCTCCTTCTTTACTTTTTGCAAGCGATCCTATTACTGGAACATATTTATTCTTTAGTAAAAATTCTATAATGGGTGTTGAGATCGTTTCTATTTTTCCTGAAAATTCCCCTCTCTTAATGATTCTCTTACCGTTGATTAATACCATTATTTTATCTTTTCTGATAGCTTCAATAACACCCCCATCAACTCCAGAAAATCCAAATGCATTCACTCCTTGCTTTTGTAGTGCTTCAACAATGCGTTTGTTATTTAATCCCCCTAACGCCATGATTGCAGCTTCAATTGCTTCTTGATCTGTATATCTTGTAAAAAAACCTGAAGGTGTTTTAAAATGTTTTGGTTCTTTATTCATTTTTCTGAGTGTTTCGTTAATTTGAGGTCCTCCACCATGAACGATTATAAGAGTATACTTATCTCCAAATTTAGAATTAATCTGTCCAATATCATTTATGACATTAATAAAATTTTCAGCAATTAATGCTCCACCAATTTTAATGACAACTATCATGTTTTATATCTATCCCCTTGTAATCTGATCATTATTTATACTGATTTTCGATGTAATTTACAATTTCACCTGCAATATTTAAACCTGTCGCTGTTTGAATTCCTTGAAATTGAGGTGTTCCATTTACCTCTATAACCTGCATTTCACCTTCATTTTCCATCAAATCAACTCCAACAATCTCCCCATTTACAGCTTTTGTGGCAGCTAGACTCAATTTTTTTATATTTGAGGTTAATTCAATCGATTTAGCTGTCCCCCCTAATGCGATATTACTTCTAAAATCTTTTTCAGGATTAAATCTCCCCATTGCTGCCACGCATTCATCTCCGACTACAAAAACTCTTATATCCGTTGGTTTATCTTCTTTAGATTTTTGCATCGGTATATATTTTTGAATATAATATATTTTCTGTAAAATATTGCCCATCGTTTCACGACATTCAAGATTCGATGCGGCACTATTATAATCGTCAACCTTAGCTATTAATCTACCCCAAGAACCAATAATGGGTTTTATTATAGCAGGATATTGAATCTCTCTTTCAATAGCGTCAAATGCGGACTCATTTTTAAATGCTATACAAGTTTTAGGGGTTGGAATGTCGTTCTTTATTAACTTAAGCGTAGTTAATAGCTTATTTCCACAAATATTTAAACACTCATAATTATTAATTACCTTATAATCCTTTTGTTCCAATATTGCACATGAGTATAAACCTCTTAAAAAGCTCAATGATCTTTCTAAAATGATATCAAAACTGCCACTTATATCAAAATCTTTTTCTTTTGATAATTTAAAGTAAATTTTTTGATTATTCAATAACTCATACTTAATATTTCTTTTTTCAAACTCGGAAATTAACTGTTTAATCTCCCAAGTAGTTCTATTTAAAATTATTCCAATTAACACTCAATTTACCTCTGATCATTAGGATAATTTTTTTAGTAATTGTTTAAATTTAAGAATTTTTTTATATCACATTGAATACAACATAATTGGAAAAATTAGAAAAAATGTCGGAAAAACATCCAAGCAAAGACATAATGGAAAGTAAAGGAACGATTTTACGGGGAAAAACCATTTGTTTATGCTTGACTGGTTCAGTTGCAGTAATTTCAGCCCCAATTATCGCTCGAGAACTAATGAGATTAGGAGCAGAAGTTATTTGCGTTATGAGCAAAGCGGCTACCGAATTAGTTTCACCTGCATTAATGCATTGGGCTACAGGTAATCCAACAATTACACACTTATCTGGTGCAGTTGAACATATTTATTTAGCTGGAGATCGCCCTCGAGGTACGGGAAAAGCAGATTTAGTATTGGTATGTCCAGCTTCAGCTAATACGATTAGTAAAATTGCGATGGGAATTGATGATACTCCAGTCACAACGGTAGTAACTACAGCATTTGGTTCAGTAACTCCAATCATTATTGTTCCAGCAATGCATGAAAGCATGTACAGACATCCTATTTTGGAAGAAAATGTTAAAAAGCTAAGAAAATGTGGAGTTGATATATTAGGTCCTAGAATTTCAGAAGGTAAAGCTAAAATCGCAAAAATTGATGATATTACAGACCGTGTAATTGATCTTTTAGTTTCAAAGAAAGACATGGAAGGAAAGAAGATATTAGTGACAGCGGGGCCAACTAGAGAATATATAGATGAAATCCGATTTGTATCTAATAATTCTTCTGGTCGAATGGGAATTGAGATTGCAAAAGAAGCTGCTGCTAGAGGTGCTGAAGTTTTAGTGATAAAAGGTAAATTAATGGTTAAAACACCTGATTATTTAAACTGTATTAACGTCGTTTCTACAAATGATTTTATCAGAACAGTAAATAAAGAATTAACCGAAAAGGATTATGACATTTTCATTTGTGCTGCTGCTATAAGCGATTATTCACCAAAAGATTGCGTTGAAGGAAAAATATCCTCAGATGATGTAAAAGAATTGAAAATAACTATGGGTTTAACGCCTAAAATTATTGATCAAGCAAGGCAAGTAAACGATAAAGTTTTTATTGTTGCATTTAAAGCAGAGACAAATGTTTCTAAAACAGAATTAATAGATCGTGCTTATGATAGACTTAAAAGATCAAAAGCCGATTTGATTGTAGCAAATGATGTAGGGAGAGAAGAGATTGGATTTGAAAGTAAAGATAATGAGGTCTTTATAGTCGACAAAAAAAAAAGGATTACTCATATAGAAAGACATTCCAAAAGGTATGTTGCTTCAAAAATAATAGATGCTGTTTTAGAAAATTTTAGGATTAAAGATATGTGAATTATTTTTGATATTCCCTTTATTTTATGTTGCTTTTTACATTTTAGCTTCATTTTTTTCATGTAAAGAAAAAATTTAAATAACCTTTCAATTTTTTTAAGAAATGAAGGAATAAGAAAAGTTCATTAAAAAAATGGAAAATAAGAGCTAATATTAATAGTAAATATTGTGTATTTATACATTGATATTATATCATTAAATAACAAAAATAAAACTGTTAATATAACAAAAAAAATAAAAAAATCATATTGGAGAGCGCTAAAAATTACATCTGAAGAAGAGGGAAATATTAAGCAAGGGACTATCGCGGGATTCATGAGAAAACGCACCCAGTTAGTTGGATTTGAAATGGGTTATTGGAAACACGTGCAGTATTGTGCTGAATTTATTGATAATGCACTCGATGCTATAGAAGCCTTTCAATGGAAAGAATTAGAAAAAGAAGATTCAAAAATAACCTTTACTTTAGATCGTGATCTGGAAATTCAAAATTTATCATTAATTAATAATAAAACTAAAATTGAGGAATTAAAAACCTCAGAAGATGAGTCTGGAGAAATTATAGATAAAGATCAAATTGAAGTAGAAGCAGAAGTTCAAAGAATAATCGATGACATGGAAGAAATTCTCCAACCACTAGGAAATCTTATTGATGTTGAACCTATTGTCATTATTAGAATGAGAGAAACTGAAGCACCCAGTTTTTTAACTTCGGAATTAGGAAAAAAGAATGTAATGAATTTTACATTTGAAATATTCGATAATGGCACAGGTATGGCCAAAGTAGATTTAAGAAAATTTGGAAAATATCTTGCTTCTTCTAAGTCCGTAGAATTAAAACAAACGAGAGGAAGTCAAGGTTTTGGATCACCTAGTGCATTTAGTGATGCCCAAAACACGACTGGGAGACCAATTGTAGCAGTTTCTAAGTCAGCAGATAGTATCTATGCAATAGCTTCAGAATTTTTTACAACAAGTAAAAACGAAAAAAAATATTTGGTACATCCATCTGAAGTTGATTCTCAGTTTTTACATGGAACATATATCAAATTAAATTATTTAAATGTAAAATATGTTAGAGGATATGTTGAGACTTACATAAAAGAAACTGCTTTTTTAAATCCTCATGTTACTATCGTTTTTATTGATCCATTTGGAGAAGAGTGGATTTATCCAAGATTAGTTTCTTCTTTTCCGTCTGAACCCAAATATGCAAAACCTCATCCATCTTCAACTAATATAGGAGATCTACAAGATCTTTTAACTAAATCAGATAATTTAACCATTTCTGCTTTTTTACAAGATAATTTTGTTAGAGTCAGTTCAAAAATAGCAAAAAAAGTTATTAAATTAGCCACAAAAGATTTACAGGATAAACTTAATTTATTAATACTCAAGAATGGTTATATCACGAAAATTGAGAAAAAAATAGATCCGATTTATTATATGCGTGATGAACATAGGGTCTTTGGAAAATCAACAAAGCCTAGAGATAAATTAATTATTTATGAGGTCCAATCTGAGGAATTAAAGGAAAAATATTGGAATATAATAACAAAATATAACCAACAAAATAAAGAGCAAGATAAAATTAATAAAAATATAAAAAATAACAATGAACGCATAGATAAAACCGAAAAAAAGAAAGATATTGCCGAAATTGAGAAAGAAAATAGAGAATTATTAAAAAAAATGGCATTAGTAAGAAAAGAAAAGGAGAAAATTAAAGAAACATTAGATGAATTGATTCAAAAGAATTTAGATGGAATGGTTGAGACAAAAAAGTTAAAAAATAGAACTGATTATGAAGAGTTGGTTCAGAATGTTCAACTTTCTAAAGTTAAACCCGTAAATCTAAATAATGATCAATTTAATTCCCTTTTTCTAGCATTTAAGTCAATAAAATATATGGCTCCACCAACAGATACTGCGATTCCTGTAGGCGCTTCAGTTTTGGAGAATTCTCTAACAAAAGAATTAAGATTAAAACTTTCTGAGAATCCTGAAGATTTTGATAATCCATTAGAAAAAATAACTCAAACTTCAGCTTATTTAAAAAAAAAAAAAACAGACTTCATAATTCAAGATGATTCCTATGTAGATGAAGGGTTGCTTGAATATATTTTACCATATCCTAAAGAAATCGAAGATTTTAATTCACAAATTTTATCTAAATTTGATTTATATGAAGATTCTCTAGAATCAAAGATATATTCAAAGAAATTGCTTACTTATTCCCCTGAAGAACCTATTGATGATTATAGTATAGTATTAGATCATTTTTTAGAAAATTTTTCAAGAGATGATGATTTTATTGCTGCAGAAACAAGAGATCCTACAAGCGGAAAAGGTTTAGCTTATGTTGTTGAGGCCGTAATGGCATACTCAAACAAATTGGAAGTCCCTAAGCGATCTAGGGATGTTTTATCTAGATTTGTTAACCGAACTCCAAAATTAAGGGATAGTGCCGATTGTGCTATTACTAAAGCGGTTCAGTCCGTAAATTGGAAAAATTATAAATTAGATGTATATGATAATAATTTACCAAAAGGTCCAATTAAACTTTTAGTAAACGTTTCAGGACCTTTTGTACATTTAATGTTTAAATCCCAATCCAAAAATGCTCTAGCTGATGATGAAAATCTTGAAAAAGAGATTAAATTTTGTTTAGAAGCAATAGGAAGAAAACTACGTATTTATTTAAATAGAAAAGCATCTTATCATCAAACTCAAAAGAGAGCAAACTTAATTGAGGGATATGTTCCAGTTTTTGTTAAAAGCTTGTATACTATAGCCTCTGCAGGGGGCAAATATAAAGAAAAAGTTACACAAGAGGAATTGGAAAATCTTATTAAGAACGCTATTGGTAAAAAAGCTCCTCCAGCCATTAAACCACAAATCCAGCCAATTAAAAAAGAGCCCGTCTTAAAGGAAAAAAAATCTGAAGAAAAAATAGAAGTTATAGATCAAATAATACCTCCTCCTGAAATAACTTCAGTAAAAATTGAAGAAAAATCAGCACCTAAACTCAAGGTAAAAGAAACCCCAAAACCTCTCCCTCCTGGGACTATAAAACAGAAAAGAGAAATGGTTAAAGCTTCAAAAGAAGGTGCAGTTAAGAAACCCGCACCAAAAGTTAAACCCATAGAACCTAAACCTGTAGTTCCTCCAAAATCTGTTCAAACCAAATTACCTAATATGTCTACTGAAAATATTTTAAATTCGCTCTCTCATGAATGGCAGAACATAAAAAGTCTCATATTCAAGATGAAAATAAAAGATATGTATGATGCTAGATACTTACAATTAAAATTAAAGGAAATGGTAAAAGCTAAACAAATAATTATGGATGTTAAAATGGGAAAGAAACATTGGAAATTACCTTAAGTAAACTCAATATTGATGAATTAAAATGGCAAAGAAAGGAAAAACTACTAATAATGAACTAACAGCTGCAAAAGAATTATTTAAGGAATATCAAAAGAAGAGGGATATGAGGGGAGATCTAAATCTTCCAGAAGATTCCGTTCAAGTCAAGAATCTTTCAACTAAAAAAACTTTAGATCAATTATATTATGTAATAGATGATGTTATAGAGAAAATTTATAATACAGGAAGACCCTCCATCCATTTACCTGCTAGAACTGCAACTAATATCATATGGGACGAAGAAAATGATTTATTGTTGCTTGGTAAGCAAATTGCTGAGAAACAATTTCATTCGGCCGCTAGTGTCGAAGATCTTACTAGATTAATGCGAGTTGCAGAAGTTGTACATGAATTATTACTAAAAGATAAACATAGCACAAAAAGGGATATTTTTTATCAAGATGTTAATATATTTAAGGAGCAAAAAAATAGCGATAAAAGTATAGAAGAAATTGCAACTGCTCTTTACACGACACGAAATAGTACACACATAGTCGCTGATGCTAAAGGTTTGTGTGCTGGGAGATTAAGAATCCGGGATGATAATGATATCCTTGATTTAGAAAAAATGGGAACTGGTGCTTGGTCTATCACACCAATGTTAGATAAAGTTGATATAATTGAATCAGATGCAGAATTTATCCTAATAATTGAAAAAGCAGCGGCAATGATGCGAATTCACGAAGACAAGTTTTGGAAAACCCATCCATGTATCATTATGACTGCTAAAGGTGCTCCTGATATGGCTACACGCATGTTTTTGAGAAAAATAAATAAAGAATTAAATTTACCAGTATTTAGTTTGGTAGATAGTGATCCCTATGGTCATTATATTCATAGTATTTATCTACGGGGTTCAAAAAAATTAAGTTATGAATCACCTTTTTTAGCAACTCCAGATATTAAACTTTTAGGTGTTTTAACTAAAGATTTAGATGCATATAAAATCCCAAAAAATGCGAGAATTAAAATGAAGGATGCAGATATAAAGAGAACAAAGGAGCTATTAAATGAGGATTTTGTAAAAAAAAATAAAAAATGGGAAGAAGATATTAAATTAGCTTTAAAATTAAAAATAAAAGCAGAGATTCAAGCATTATCTTCAAAAGGTCTTGAATTTTTATCTGAGAAATATTTACCAGAAAAATTAACTACAGGAGATTGGATTTAATAAAGGAGTAAGAATATGAAAGTCTTTCAAAAAAAAGATGGGGGAATAGTTCAAATTATTGATAAAGAAACAATGCAGGATTGGCCTATAGAATTACCCCTGCTTTTTGTCGAATACATACGCTCTAACCAAATGAGTGGTTATGGAGATGTTAAAAAGGAAGTTGAGACATATCTCGATGAAATAATGAATGATGTAGCCATCCCTCGCCTTATTAGAGTCTTAGAAGGTGAAAACGTGGAGGAAATTATTATGGCATTACAAAATATTGAAAAAATCTCAAAAAAAAATGCTGAAATGGCCAATCCAATTAAGAAATATCTTGAAAATTTGAAAAAAAATAAAGATGATAGAGTAAAAGAATTAGCTAATAGTATCGCAGATAGTTTTGCGAAAGCAGATAGAAGAAAAGAATTAGCTAAAAAAAGAAAATTAATGCAACAAAAGGAGCAACAATTCTTAGATGGAAAGATTTCAACAGAAGAATATGCTAATGCGAGGAAAGATTATCTTATATTAAAGGAATAAATGCTTATTTAATAAAGAGTAAAAGAAAAATATAAGATTTCTACTCAATTTAAGTAAAATTTTCTCCAAATATTTATAAGTTCATATATTCTATTAAATAAAATTTGTTCCGAGGATGTCAGACGACTCTCATCATCTATTGATATTTCTGTCTTAGTTAATTTTAATAGCTTTAATAATCTATTGTCCAAAATACTCATTATGTAAGAATCATATTTGTCCTTATCTAAATAGGGTCTTAATCCTTTTTTTATTTCCACATCAAGGAATTTTTTAAATTCTCTTATTTTATTTAAAAAGAATAGTGAATCTGGCCTGACTAGTTTTTGATTGTCCCGTTCAGAGATGGCATATCTTTGAACGACATTATTATCACATTTATCTCCATCATTTATTTTAAGTATCTCATTATCAATAAAAGGAAAGGCTTTAAATAATTTCATTCTATATTCTTTTCCCTTTTCAAATGGCCCAATTCTTTCATTTAACAATGAAAATCCTTCATAATTCTTTATGCATTCCATTTTTATATCTTCATTAAGAAAAATAAAATTTATTCGTTTAATTGAATCAGTAAAATCTTCTCTATAACTCACCTATCAAAAACACCAGAATTATAAAAATAAATTATTATTATATTCTAAACAAAGTATAATAAGAGAAATAATTATTATATTAACATGTAAATAAAACTTACTTATTAGTGAAGCTAAACTTGATTGAAATTCTTCTAATTATCTTATTTATTGTTCTGTTTATCGTAGGATTCTTACTTATTTATAAGCAGGTAGCATTGGTTAAAAAAGGAGATTTTACATTAAGTAATCTCTTAAATTGTGTTATATATGGAATTATATTTGGAATTTCAGTAATGGTAGTAATGAGTATGGCAGTAATTTCTGCTATTGCATTGGATCCTTCTAGTCCTTTAAACATTCATCCAATTGCACTACTCTTTCCTTTAATGTTTTGTTTATTTTTTGTCTCTTTTTATCCCCTTCTTGATTTTTTATACATTGCTCTCAGTAAAGAGAGAAACGAGGGTCTTACCCCATTCCAAAAATTAATTGGTGAATATATTATTAATAGGTTTAGTAATAAGGTCATTTCTTTAATTATAGCAATAGTTCTTTACTTTGGATTATTTATTATCCCCCCAATTCTATTAATTTTAGCAGGAATGCCGTTTTTAATGATATGGATGACATTTAACATAACCTATCCCTTATTAATCCTTACTTTTTATGGTTCTAAAGGATATATCGCCGGGATCTCCAATTGTTATTACCATATCCCTGAAATTAAGCGGCTTGCATTTTTAGGATTTGAAAATAAGAAGCGGTCCTTTAAAATGTTTTTAAAGGACTGGGTCTATTATCTCTTAATGGCAATGATGTTAGTAGTTTACGTATGGGCGTGGATGTCTCTGATTCAAACAATTATTTTCTTTTTTACAGGGAAAATGGGCTTTTCCCCTATGTCTTCCGGTTTTGTGTTCATAACACTCGCATTTGGATTAGTCGGATACTTTACAAGGTATTGGAGTCGTCAAATCAAGTTCCGTTCAATCCAAATATATTTTGCGGCATGGCTTATGACCACAATTGCTATTAATGTATTCATAAATTTTCTCATAGTCAATACTAATATATTAGCTCCTACTCTCAACTCTTGGATATTAACGAGTGAGGTCATTACTACCTCTCGAACTTATGCGTGGGCTGCAGCTATAGAAGAGTTTGTCTTGATTATTTTTACTACTTATTTTTTTCTTAAAAGGAGTGCTAAATTTAATGTAAATATTCAATATTCAAAAATTACTGAATGTGGACAAAAATTTGATCCAGTACCCTTATTTAATTTGATTAAAAGTCGTAATCGAATAATCAGAGAACATGCGGAGAACACATTGAAATTAATGTTTGAAAGAATGCCATTAAAAAAAGAAGCAGAACTAAAAAATGAACAATTTATGAACCATCTTTTTGATGGTATCTGTGATTATAATCAAAAGTCTAAAAACATTTGTATTTATATCCTCAATCAATTGGAAAATGACGTTCCAGATATTATTTTACCTTGGGTCTTACAAGCTCTTGAAGCTCCTAACTATGATAAATCCATTCCTGTTGCTAGCTCATTACTTAATTTAAATCCAAAATTATTACAAAAAATTCCTTTACAAACCATTAAAAGTCTCATAAATGATCCTGAATGGAAATTAAGACAAGTTGGTTTACAATTATTTTCTCAAATGGTTGAGAATGATTCTAATTTAATTAAAGAATTAAATCTCCAACATTATTTAAAAGATCCT
Source organism: Promethearchaeota archaeon (assembly GCA_048938445.1). Lineage (GTDB taxonomy): Archaea > Asgardarchaeota > Lokiarchaeia > Sigyniarchaeales > SOKP01 > FT1-020. Next base: position 22,182 of record JBHLME010000070.1, read on the forward strand.
GATAACAATATTCAAGCTGAAATATTAAATTTATTCGCTAAAACGTCATTTATGATCCCAATTGAAATTCTTTTTGAGAAAATTAAGCATTCCAATAAGAAAATTAGAACTGCAGCAATTAAGAATCTAAAGAATGTTGAAATAGATAAAAATAATTCAGAATTTATTTCAAAAATCACTCCATTAGTAAAAGATCCTTCTAGTTCTGTTAGAGCAGCTATTTTTAATTTTTTTACAAAAATAGATAATCTCAAGGAATTGTACATGCCGATTCTGCCATTTTTAGACGGATTGACGGATCCTGACGAAAATGTAAGGAATTCTTCTATTTTACTTCTTGAAAAATATTTTATCGAGGATCCACAATCATTTAATATTGATGAAATTGTTAAAAGAATTAATCCAAATAATAATGAAATACTGAATAGCGTTTTAATTCTACTTGGAAAATTATGGAGTAAAGATCCAGAGAGAATTTTGTCTACTCTGTTAACTTTCATTAAGCATGATAATGAACAATTAAGAACTAATATATCGAAAATTCTTGTTGATAAATACTCTGAAAATCCAAAATTAGTTTTAAAGAGTATAATTTCTGTGCCTGATGTTTCAAAATTTATAACTAAAGGTATTATTGCAAGTACCATAATTGAAATAACCAAACAAGATCCAAAAAGAGTAATTGGAAAATTACTTAAATATTCAAATTCAAATAATAAAGATATCGTATTTAATGCCGTTGCCTCTTTGGATGGATTAGTAGAAAATTATTCACAATATATTAAATTAAAACCAATATTATCACTTATAAAGGA
>JBHLME010000071.1:0-22719 GCA_048938445.1 Promethearchaeota archaeon
TCGCTACTGGAATTGGAGCATTGCTTTTTACCATTTGGTATATTGCCACTTGGTTCAAACAAAGAAGTGATATAACATTTTATGATATGGGTGTCTCCTATGCAACTAAAGCTGATAAAGAAGGTCTATCGTTTGGAAAACGATTAGTAAAGTCGGCTAATCCAAAGATTCTTGGTAAAACCATTTTAGTAGCACTGATTCTTTTCGCTTGGATGTATCTATGGGTTTTTATTGCAGATATACTCTTTAAAGTATCTTTTAGAGGTATATGGTCGTTATTACCATCATTTACTATTTCAAGATTCATTAGGTTCTGGGCTTATTTAATACCTACATTATTATTTTTCTTAGTTGTCGGCGGAATATTCATGTTTGGTGAAATGAGAATGAAGGAAAAAGATTCAGGGATAAAAACTCAAACAGTATGGTGGTTTAAAATAACTATCGCTATGTTGGGTGGATTGGTAGTCATTATTTTGATGCAATATGTCCCAATGTGGTTTGGAGGTGCTCCTTTTTTTAATATAACAGGTGTACCGGGTCTTGAAAATTTTGCTCAACATTACCCATTAATGGAACTTTTATTAATGGGATTTATTCCACTCTTTGCGGTTCTAATTTTTGTCATGATCTTTTTCTATCGTAAGACAGGTAAAATCTATTTAGGCGCTATAATTTGTTCTTTCATCGCAGTATGGGTAAGTGTGACATCATCTTGTATGTATATCTAAATAAATAAATCTTTTTTTTTTTTTTTATTTAGTAAATATCTAAAAATCAATAAATATAGACTATTGGTATTATTACAAATTTAGACAATAAAGTAAAAGTTTAAATAGCAGTTAATAAAAATAAAATTTAGTTCCAATCCCAATTATACCAACATACAAAAAAATGGAGGTAAAGAAAATGGTATTAATAATGACAACGTCTTGGGTACCTCAAGGGAAAGAAACTCAAGCGGGAGAAAAATATATTGAAGTCATGCGGGAATTTCCTGCCGAATCATTTGAAAAGGCGGTATTACCTTTAGGAGTCATGGCAACTAAAGAAGGAACGAAAGTGATTTCAATAGTTAAAGTAAAAAAAGGGAACTATGAGTCCGCCGTAACCTTAATAACAAAACGATTGTTAAACTTGTCAAAAATTGAAGGATTTCGTTATCAAGTTGAAACCCTACTTTCAGGTAATGAAGCACTGTCATTGATTGGCCTTGGTATTCCAAAACAAGTCCCGATGTGAATTTGAAAAAAAAGTAAAATTTAAACAAAACGATTTTATGTAAATAATCGTTTTTCATTTTCTGATGAACCATCATGCACAAATTTCGACTGAACCATTTGGGCAGGATAATATTTAATACCTGGTGGCCAAGAACTGTCTTTCCAACCACCTATAGGGAAACTTATATTAGCTTGCATTGGTTTTGCGTTAACATAGATACTTCCAGCTTTCAATTCGGAGATAAATTTCTGAACATTTTTTGGTAAAGTATAAACTACTGCTCTCATTCCATAATTACTATGGTTCGCTAAAAATATTGCATCTTCCTCACTCTTTGCTTTTGTTATACTTCTTACTGGTCCGAATGCTTCCTCTCGCCATAAAAAAGGTGCTTTATCAAAATCAAGAATTTCTTCACGAGGGATTTCAACTAAAGTTGGTTTATAAAAAAGTCCATGGCCCTTACCAGTATCAATTTTTTCTCCACCCGTTAAAATCTTCACGTTTTTATAATTTTTGGCATCATTAACCATCACGTCCATCATCATTAGAATTCTTCGAGATCCGAGAGGCCCGATATCTGTTGCCATATCCCTAGGATCACCCACCTTTAATTTATCCATTTCTTTAATGACTTTTTCAACATATTCCTCGTAGATATCTTGATGAACTATTATTCTTTTCATCGAAAAACATTGTTGACCAGAATTAGTATAGGAAGCAATAACATTCCATTTAGCTACTAAATCCAAGTCAACACCAGGCATTACAATGCCCGCATCATTACCGGCACATTCAAAAACAAAATTTTTAAAGGGCTGGTGTATCATGTTTACACCTAAAAATTTTTGAGCAGATTCTCGCAATGTATCAGCATATACCATTAAGATATCCTTAGCAGTATGTGATGCTGCAACACAAACAATATTTTTAACTAATCGTGACTCTATAAATATTTTAGTAGCAAAATCACCTGGACTTATCACGAGATCATATGCCTCATTAAATGGAAAATCATTATTATTTATTGTATCAATGCAATATTTCATTGTAAGGGGACAAGCGGTGCTAGGTTTAATTATAGAGGGATTTCCCGTAAGGAAACTACTACCCCAAAAATACATCGGGAGTGACATTGGTGTGTTTCGAGGACTAATTCCAATCGTTAGTCCCATTGGTTGGAATTTTAATATAGATGTCTTATCGCTACCAATATCATACAATTCCTTATCTTGGATTAAATCTCTAAACCAGTCTACATAAGCATATCCCTTTTCAATCATCTGGAATTCCCATTCTGAGTATTTAATAGGAAGTCCGCCTTCAGCTACAATTAAATCTTTTAACTTGTTTTTTTCTTTCAATAAAACTTCTGCAATCCCTTTAATGACATCAATTCGTTCATTTAAAGATGTATTCAATAACTTGGTTTCCCAACTTGAAGTCCTTTGTATCTTTTGTATTATAGTATCTCTTGAATCTGGAACAAGAGAATCAATAACTTCTCCTGTATATTTATTTAAGATTTCTAAACTCACTGGAGTGAGCACCTAATTCCTATTTTTTTCTTCTTTTTACCATTTTTCTCTATGAAATCTTGGTACCACTTAACTGTCGTTTCTAGAGCTTCTCTAATTGGCGTTATTTTATAACCTATTTTTTCATTTGCTTTTTTAGAAGAAAAAGCCCAATTATATTTCATACCGACAATCATTGCTGGAGTGATATAAGGAATTCTTTTTGAACTTAGTCTTGCTTTTAATTTACAAGCTCGAGCGAATAATACGCCCCCCCACATAGGAAAATGACGAGGTTTTTTTGTTCTAGCTATTTCTGAAGCGAGGTTTAAATAGTCGTTAATAGTAATATTTTCTCCCCCAAGAAAGAAACCTTCTCCAATTAGATCATCACGATCTATCACGCTTATCATACCATTAATGACATCATCAATGTAAGCCATACAAAAGAGAGATTCTCCTTTACCAGGTAGTCCTAAGAATTGTCCTGCAACAATATCAAACATCATTTCTCCATAAATATTGAAATCTCCAGGTCCAAAGATAAATCCCGGATAAAAAATTATCGCTTTCAATCCTTGATTCATGTAATCCTTCACAACTTCCCTTCCAAGGAATTTAGTTCTTTCATAATCATTTTGGAAAAAATTTACATGTTGGTACGTTTCATCGCATACTTGCCCATCAGGATTAGGTCCAAGAGCTCCAAAAGAACTTGCATAGAAAAATAAAATGTCTTTATCGAGAGCTACTTTTGCAGCGTTTTCTGTTCCATCAACATTGACCATGTCGTATTTTTTTTTGTCTTTAGCCCAAATTTTTACATATCCCGCAAGATGATATATGATATCAACATTTTCTGCTGCCTCGTAAATGCTGTCGATATCAGTAATATCTCCAGTTATATATTTAATATTTTTAAGATCTTCAAATGGAGAAATATCACTAGATTCTCTTACCAAAAGTTTCAAATTATGACCTAAAGAAGATAACTTCTTGACTAAAGGTATGCCTAAAAATCCAGTGCTTCCTGTAACTAAAATATTCTTCATGTTTCCACCTATTTTTTTGGATAAAAAGGTAAATCATATTGATAATTATACAATAATTATTAATTACACTTAAATACACTTAAATGCATGATTTTTTATTTGAATTTTTTGCTTGATGGACGTAAGATAATTATAATAAATTGACTTTTAATATGATAATAATTAATTTATACCCTTAAACTGAAATGAATGATTTCAATTATAACAAATTTCATTCTCAATTAGCTCTACCATATTTAGAGACAAAACATAAATGTATTGAAGAAATTTTTCAATTACTTGAACTCGAATTTGGATTAAAAAAGAAATCAACCCAAAAATTTATAGATTTGGGTTCTGGTGATGGTAGAATTGTGATTTATTCTGCAATAAATTATGGTATTAAATCAATTGGGATAGAAATTAACAATAATTTAATAAGAGAAGCAAAAGAGCATGTGAAAATTTTAAAAAAGAATAAATCTTTTAAGAGGAGGTTTTTAAATAAAATAAAATTCATAGAAGCAGATTTTTTCATATTTGACTTGAAGGAATATGATTATATTTATATTTATTCCTTACCATCAATGCATTCTTATCTTAGACACGTTTTTAAAACCATAAAACCAAAAGTGATAATAATTTCTCATAAATATGAATTAGCTCAATTGAAATCCCTCATAAAATTTGAATCAAAATTGATTCATAAAAGAGGGAATGAGGAGTTATCTACTTATTTTTACTCAAGAAATGATTCAGAGTCAATGTAATATTATATTTTTATATAATTTCAATATAATAATAAATATTAATTTGATTCGAATTTTTTAAAGAATTATAAGTCTTTCCAACTAATAATAGTATAAGAATATAACAGTTTTAATCGTGAAAATAATGAACTGGAAAATAGATGAAGATAAACTTTGGTTCAAAAAATGGTGGCCTAAAGATTGTCCAAAAAACCTTCAATTTAATGAAATCACTTGTGGTGATTTTTTTGAAGAACAAAGATCTAAATATCATGACGAGATTTTTATGGTGTTTCTCGAAACAGAGATGACTTATGATGAGGCAGGAGATTATATTGACTCTTTAGCAACCGCACTTCATCGTTTAGGATTAAGAAAAGGAGATGTGTTAGCTCTTCTCATACCAAATTGTTTCCAATATGTTATCACCTTCTATGCTTGCATGAAAATTGGAGTAATTGTAGTTCCAATCAATCCAAACTTTAAGAAAATCCAGATTCTAAGAATTCTTAAATTAACGCAACCTACAACTATTGTTACGGTGAATTATCTATAGAAGGATATATTAAGAACTATCACACCACAAATAAAAGTAGATTTTGTGTTGCATACTCATATTTTAGATTTTGTAAAAAATAAGAGGGCAATACAACGAGAATATGGGAAAGTTCCTTATTCAAGAGTAGATTTTCCGAATGCTATTAGATTATTAGATCTTTGCAATTCATCCATAAAAGTACCAAACATAAATATTTCACCAACACAAGATATAGCGGTTTATATCACTACTGCAGGTTCAACGGGAGAGCCAAAAATATGTGAATTGACACATTTTAATTTAATTGCTAATGCGAAACAATGTAGGTCTTGGTTAGGAGGTGAAGACCCCAGAATTGGTAATCTTGGTATTATTCCTCTATTTCATCCATTTGGCATGACTTGTATAATGAATACAACAATTGCATTGGGTGGTTTGATGTTGCTTTTTCCCACACAACCATCGAATGAACAATTAATCATAGAAATCCACAATGCCTATGCTCCAAAAGGTTTCTTGTTTTTTGGTCCCGAAATATTATTCAAAAAGATAAATAAAGCCATCTCTTCAAATGATTACATTGATATATGGGAAAAAATTAAATATGGAATTGCAACCGCATCCCCTCTTCACACATCCGTTCAAAAAGAGTTTTTGAATAAATTGGGAGGAAAACTCGTTGAAAGTTATGGTTTAACTGAAGCAAGTCCAGTTATTAGTATTGGAAATTTAATTAATGAAACTCGTGAAAATTGCTTAGGTCTACCTCTTCCAGGAACAGAATGGGGTATTTATGATCCGATTAATTTTGATATTGGACCCATAGATAAATATGGAAAAGATAATATAGGAGAAATCTGTGTGAGTGGGCCACAAGTAATGATTGGATATTTAGAAAGCCTTAAAGCGACTCAAGATGCTCTTAAGAAATTTAACAATAAAATTTGGCTGCGAACGGGTGATCTTGGATATATGAATGAAGATGGCACGATCATTTTAACTGAACGTAAACAAGAAGAGAAGAAAAAAGTCAAAATAGGAGCTAGTTATCTTGTAGATGTGGAAAAATTTGTTTTACAGCATAAAAATGTAATTGATACTGCTGTTTTAGGAATACCTCCTGTAAATGATGAACCAGGAAAAATTACTAAAATATGGGTTAGTCTAAAGTCTGAGCAAATAAGTAATACAGCCGCTAAGAAATTTCATAATTGGTTAGAAAAAAATATGCCGGAATATAAATTAGATACAGATATTGAATTTATTAAACCCCCATCCATATCAAAAGTTAAACCTGAAACTAAATCCGTTCTTGGTAAAATTCAAAAAGGTTCAGCAAAAGTGGGAAAACTTCCAGAGGCTAAAATACAAAAATAATTCTATACTTCTCAATTACTTACCTTTATTTTCATATTATAACAGCTCATGTTCTAATATTTACTCTCTCATTAATATTTTTAATGTATAATCTCATTAGTAATCGTTCAATATTACAATAATCTAATTTTTGTTTATTTGTCAAATCTGATAACTCTTTAAGGATATAAGGTATTTTTTCAAGCATTTCAAAATATTTATTAACTGAACATCCATAATCCATTTTTAAAATGCCATCAAACTCATATAATATTTCATTAAAAAGTCTTTGATTGTTTTCCATTAACATATTAGAAGATATTTTAATTTGAGGTACTGACAGAATTAAAATTATTAACTTTGATATATTATTGAATGGTTCGTTTAATTCTTCATGATTTAATAGGATAGAATATAATTTTGAAGCTAGAGTTAAATTTTGTTTTTGTTTTTTATAATCTCCTTCATTCAAACTGGAAATTTGTTCAAGATTTAGATTTTGATCAATTAAAGTATCATAAAAGTTATATTCAGTCATTCCGTTTGAAATGAAACATCATCTCAAGCTACATGTTAATTTAACTATAGTGTATATAAGATGATATTTAAAAAAGAGGAGGCGTAAGGATTTTTAAAATACTCAAGAACTTATGAATATTTTAATAAATAATAATGGATTTCGATTATAGGTCTACATCATCATGATTAAAAATTAAAATGAGATAAATATCTTAATTCTAACGTTTCTTAGAAAAAATATCATTTAAAATTCATCTAATGTTATGCTACTTTATTGATGGAAAAAGACTCTCTATTTTTTTTGCTAATTCTGTACTTATAACACTTATTAATACTTTTAAAGAGACAAATCTTCCTAATTTTTTATAGACATATCTTAAAAGCAATGCAACAAAAGTTATTGTTCCAAAGATAAAAAAGAAAATAATTGAAGCACTCAACTCTTTTAAGAAGATAAAAAATAATAAATTATGAGCTATGAAAATAGTTAATGAATAATAAGAAAAATAAAACAGGAATTTATAACTTTTTTGAACTTTCTTAAATTTTAATTCTTCTAGGCTTATTAAAACTGAAAGAAAAATAAGTTGTATTCCCAAGGAATACCATGTCCAAGGAAAGGTTCTTGAGGATAAAAACAAGGGAAATTGATATAAAATCCCGAATGTTATAAAAAATGTGCCAACAATTAATGAGGGAAACAAATATTGGTTTTTTAGGGCCTTTTTCCTATAGCTTTCCTGTTCATGACGATAAATATCAAAAATTCCATCACCTATGGCAGTTCCAATTAAAAAGAATGGAAAAAATAATATGATTGGATCCAACGCGGGAAATCCATTATATAATATGTGAAATAATATACCTAAAGTATTATTTTTATTTTCATAAGGAATGAGAATTCCTATTAAAATTTGGTTTAAAATTATAATACTTACAGCTATAAACATTCGATAAAACTTGTTAATTTTTAATAATGGCCAGGAGAGCAAAACAGAAACACCAATCGTTAATAGAATATACCATATCCATAAATTAAATGGATTTTGAGTATAAATTGCTACTGGTAAGTTGTATAGTAAAGCAACTAGGAAAATAAACAATCCACGGAATAAAAATTGATTCCGTGTCATTCTCTTATTGTACATCCCGGATTTTACTTCCTTTATTTGCCGATTCCTGTAGGCAATTGTTGTACTAACACCAGAAATGAATAAAAAAGCACCTGCCCCCATTACATCACAAATAGCCCACATTAAATCATACAACCATGCATCTTCAGTTATTAACCACCAGTTGAGAAGATGAGCTACAAACATCCAAAGCATGCTCAAACCTCTAAAAGTATCTATGCTCTTTATTCGATCCATGAATAAACAATTCCTTGAAAATAAACTTATCCCTAAAATGTAATGCTTATAACAAATATATAAAAAAAAGTATTGAAAAATTTATGTATTATACTCCTCGAAGTTTAACTCCTAAGAAAAAGATAAACCATGCTAAACCTGTAAAAGTGACTCCGATAATTGTTATCAAGACGCTCCAGGTTATTCCAAATACTACAGGTACTCCTACAACTGTTTCCAAAAAAGGAACAACCATTTCAAAAACACCAATGCAAGCCATAATAATCCCAAGAATTTCAAGAGCTAATGAAACAATCATAGTCATCTTTTTAGGTGGACTATATTCATAAGGCATTTTATTCACTTACTATATATTAGTTTATTAAAATCTATAACTTCTTGATTATATATAAAAATTTGGAAATTTAATTAAGAAATTCAAAAAAAAAAGAAACATTTATCATACATCTAATTTATCAAGCCATTTAGAATTAGATTTTAGTTCTTCATATATTTTTTTATCTCCGAAATCCCCTCGGAAAATATCTTTATCTAATTTAGCAACAAATATTTTCCAGCTTTTTTCTCTTATTCCCTTATTAATTGCTGAAGGAATTTCAATTTCACCCCTTTTAGATGGTTCTAATAGTTTTAAAACTTCAAATATTTCCCTCGAGAGAATAAAAATACCACAATTGTTAAGATTTGATGTTCCTTTTGTTTTTGGTTCTTTTTCAACAATTTCTAAGCAATAATCTCCATCACAATAAATTGCACCACCTCGTGATAAATCTTCCTTATAATTGGAAACTAAGATGAAATCGTGTTGTTCTTTTTTAAAGATATCATAAACCATCTTGTAAGTCTTGTAAGGAACCAAAATGTCGCCCCAAACGAGAAAAAAATGATTATTTTTGATTAATTTTTCACATAATAATACTGCTCCACCCGTTCCATTTAATTCTTTTTGCTCAATATACTCGATATTGGCATTCCACTGTTTTCCATCCTTGAAATAATTTATTACTTGCTCCTTACGATATCCTACAACTAAAATCAAGTCCCTCAAGTTTGCATAAATTAATCCCGTAATAATATATTCCAATAGAGGTTTTCCGTGAATGGGAAGCATTCCTTTTTGGTATGTAGACGAATATGGTTGCATTCTCTTACCATATCCCGCACATAATATGATGGTTTTCAATAAGATTCAATACCAAAATAATCAATATTATATAATTCTCTGTAGTAAATTAATAGCAAGGATATGATTTAAATTGGTATGATGTGCATGATACATCGTTTTTGTCATCACTTTGTCATCACAAGGTCATGTCATTCAGATGATTTCGTTCTTTTCCATATAATGTCTTGATAAATAAAAATTCTAATTGAAATAATTTAATCAAAACCATTTCAAACAACGTGGATGCATCACGGCATCCTCTATCCCATTTTCCGAAATGGCTTCTGGGAGTGCTTTTTTCATTATATTATAAGCAGCATTCACATCAGCATTAATTACATGTCCCTTGGCAGTATAAAATAATCCTTTTACTCTTTTACCCTTGTATGTTGAATGCCAACAGATCTCTTCTCCATCTAAAAAACTACATTGGGATGTATAATTTTCTTCCTCAAGAATCACCTTTATACCGATGAGCTCTGCTTTATATTTCACTTTATTTATTAAACTCAAAAATGGAATAGACACAAAATTTTGATTATTTCGCTTTCCCATATTTGAATTTTGCTTCCAACCAATATTATATCCAATAACAATCGTGCCAATATTATTGTGAATACAATGCTGAATGACATTTTTGGATAATATATGAAATATATTATTTAATTTATTGTAGCGAATCAAGGATAACTTCATTAGTCGTCTTGTCCAATGTTTATATTTCTGCTTGTCTTTAGCGGATACTAATTTGCTCCGTCTTTTATTAAAATATTGGTTTATTGACTTCACAACACCACCCTTGATTATGATCGGTCTTGAACCGATATTATCTACCATGGTTATGATGTTTCGAACGCCCAAATCCATACTTTTAACTCTATCAGGATCTAATTCAAAATATTCTTTCTCCTTTTTATATACTATTCCTATGATATATACTCCTCCTTGAGGTACTATTTCCACGAGGCTAAATTTTCCTCTGAAACGTGTTTTTATTGGTGGCAACCATCTCGGAGATCTTGGATTACGTGTATGACCTGGAAAAACCAAATAGCCATCACTTATTTTTGCTTGTTGATTGGTAAAATAAGCTGTAATCTCGCCATTTTTCTTTTTATAACTAGGAATACTTGGTTTATTAGAGTACTTCTTCTTGAATTCTTTAGGAGGCAATTGTTTTTTACTTTCATAATATTCTATTGTACTCTTACAATAACTCTCCCAATTAGTCACTAATTTCATTAATACTTGTTGAGCTGATTGGGCAGGCATTTCCATATATTCTGGAGATAATTTCATCAATTTTTCCAATCTAGTATATGAAATGCGTAACTTAGAATTAAAAAACCAACTCCAATCACTTTTTTCAGGTTTTTTTTCAAGCCTTTTATCTATTTTTTTGAGATACTTCTCTGAAATTCGGCAAACTTTATCAAACTCCCGTGGGGATGAAATTAGATAATTTGTAACTTTTTTTAACCATTCTTCTACTAGTGCATGAGACTCACGAATCAAAAAGAAATAATGTCGTAGAACATAGTTTGCTTTATTATACAAGTTTTTCGATTTATAGCATATTTTTGAAAAATCTGGCGATGTTTTTACTTGTATTCGCTCTACTAAATGCATTATTTCTATAGTATCCTGAACATCGTTTGAATGTATGGAACTTATAATCGTCATATCTTTCGTCTTATTAAATTTTAAATATTTAAACAAAAATCTTTTTTAAAAAAAGAGAGAGGCTATAAAATTATTTGATATTTAAAGATGAAAAAAGATCTCATAGGTAGCGAGAAATATTGATAGACAGATTCTCAAACCTAGTAGAATATTATAATTAAGAATATTGATGATAACTTCAGGTGCCAAGACCATTGACGATTTCATCAATACTTATCAAGCACTAGCTGATGAAATGCGTGAATGGAAAAGGTTAGGAATTCAACTCGATCCTTGTAGCGGAATCGATGATGATTATGCAGAATTTTACACTATCAACAAGGAAGCTGCCATAAAAGCAGGGTTTATTTACTGCAACTCTAAAGGAGATAAATTATTACTAACAAGATCAGGAAAAGAAGTATCATTGTAAGTGACAAAGGTTAAGTGTTACTTACATATTACATTCCTCTAAAATAATATTTAGATATTATATTAATAACATAAAAAGAACTAGCTTGATCATAATAAACCATGGATAATAATACTGAGGTATTATGATAAGGGACATTATTATTATAAAAGATGGTTTACCATTATATTCCACGCATTTTAAGAACACAGATAATACCATCTCCCAAGTTTTTACTCAAAAAAATGATATAATAATGATGACAGGCTTTTTATCTGCGTTAAATTCATTTTCAGAAGAGTTTAACAATTTTGGTCCAATAAAGGAGTTACGATTATTGAATAACGATTTAAAACTATCATTCGTGAAAGATAATACCATTCCTAACTTAATTTATCTTGCAACTTATGATGACAGTTCAAAAGGTGTAAATGTACAAAGAACCTTGAGAAAAATTTCACGAGATTTTGTAGACATATATGGCGTCGATCAAATTGAGAATTGGAGCGGAAAAACCGATTATTTTAATGGTATGAATGATGTAGTAGATAGATATGTTAATGAAGAAATGAGAGAAAACGAGAGAGGTTTTAAAGAGAAAGTGGTTGATTTATTTAAGAATGTTGAAGAAAAACTCAATGAGAACCTTAAAGATAATAAAAATGAGATTAAAATAAGTTCAAAAGAAGAAAACATTGAAAATCAGAAATATTTAGATTATTATGCTTTTGTTCCATTTTTTAAAACTAGTCGAAAGATAAATCCAAGATTTTATATAACAGGAGAAATGTCCCATAAAATTTTTAGACAAATTAATGGAGAAAAATCAATAGATCAAATCGCAAGAGAATTAGAATTAAAACAAGAACAAGTCTATAATGTATGTAAGAATTTAGTAAAAATTGGGTTTATTTCTTTGAATATGAATTAATTATTATTATAATAAAGCATAATTTCTTGAAAATTAAAAAGAAGAAATCAATTTTTATTGTTTTTTCTTTTTTTTTTGCTTTTGCTTTTTTTTGTGTTTAACTAATTCGAGAATTTCTTCTTCTAAATCCTTTAAAATTTTTTCACTTCCCTTTTTCCCCTGAAACTGGAATTCTCCAAATAATTTACTTTCTTCTCTTTCCCCTGATTTAGAGATTTTTTCAAAGGAAATTTCAACGGATTTTCCTTTTCTTAGAACAAATTTAACAAAATTAATAAATCCAAGATTTTTTGAAGGTGCAATATTGAATTTAATGCTAATATCTTTATTATTTTTAGTTTTTGTTGTTAAAATCAATCGTAATTTCATACGCTCTTCACAATATCTTCCGTTTTTAAAATAATGAAAATTATGTGGTTATTTCTTCTCCTGAAATTTAAATGAGCCAGTAACAATATTTTCTTCTCGTTCTCCAGATTTAGATACTTTTTCAAGAGAAATGGTAATAGATTCACCATGATTTAAAGCATAATTAACAAAATTTATGAATCCCAAGTGTTTTGAAGGCGCCATATTAAATTTGATACACATTTCTTTTTCATTTTTTATCTTTGTTTTCAATGTCAGTCTTAATTTCATTAAATTTTCACATTTTTAATTTTTAATACAATAATGAATTAAAATAACCAAGATAAAAAAAAAAATTTGTGATTTTCATCTGAAAATAAAATTTAAATTATAATTGAAAATCATTAAAAAATGGACTCCCATTAATTTAAATATAACTATATAATTTCAAACCACAATTCTATTTTAAAATAAAATTCTTAAAATGGAATTATTATAGTGAAATCTAATAAAAAATCAAAATTTCTTAAGTATTTTATAAAGAAATAAAGACAAAAACAATAAAAGGAATTAAAAAATGAAATTAAATAAGGTTAAAAATGGAAAATTTTTAAGATTTTCAGCTCTAGGATTTATACTGCTCTTTGGTATGTTAAGTGTCATTGCTGCAGTAAATATTATGCCAGGATCTGAAAAGAGCGATGATTTAGTAAATCTAGGAAATGCGGATGCTAGTGGAGGCGGATATACGATGGATACAGAAGCAGTTTATTCCTGGATTGATATTAGCACGACAGGTACACCAATATTAATAATGTCGACTGAAACAATCTCATTTTCAGAAGGGGGATGGACTTTTGCCTTCTATGAGACTGAATATGACACTATTTATGTCAATACTAATGGATATATGAATTTTCGTTCTCCAGGATGGACTACTACTTATCTTCCAATTCCTTCTCTTTCTGAAATGAATGAAGACCTAGTTTGTTTATTGTGTGGTACATTGATGTCTTCAGGTAATATTTACTATGAATTCTTATCAGCACCTAACAGGCTGGTAATTGAATATCAGGACATGATTAGTACCACATATGATCAATATGGGTATCCAAGTGAACAAGTTATTGGAACTTATGAAGTCATATTCTATGAAACAGGGAGTATAAAATTTCAATACCAAGAAGTAAATTTAACAGGAATGTATTATAGAACTATTGGCTTAGACCATGGAGATCTAGAGAATTACAATTTGTATGAGCCACCAGAATTGATGAATTTAAAAGCCATAGAATTTATTCCAGGAGAAATGGTTCCCATAAATTTCAGCCCAGGGGTAGAAGTAGATGATGAATTCACGTGGTTAGTCACCGATGTAAATGATGAAAAAATGGAAACATATTTAGGATCAAATTGGGAAGAATTACTTGGACTATATCCTGATCCACTTGAAAATCAGAAGACTAAAATAAAAATCTATGTTGCTTATGGAGATCCAACAATAATGTCAATAAATTATTCGACATGGGATTGGATAAACCGGGATGAGAGCTTTTCTTCTACTCCTGAAGGAATATATGGCTTTTCTTATAGCACTGATCCCGAAGGTCAAACTTTAGATCCATTATTTCCATTCATTCTTCCAACACCCACTGCTTTATATCTATATAGGGCACGATTAGAAAGTCCATATTCCTTCTCTCTAGTTCCATATACAAATCAAATCAGTTTGAATTATATGGTTTCTAGTAACGATCCTTATATATTAATACAATTTCAAGGAGTCTATAATACTCATGGAATTCTTGAGAACATTTATTTTTCGATTTATAACATTTCTACTCAGATTTCCCAACCAGAGGTGATATTCAATCTCATCCGATTTCATGAAGGTCCAAAACCTTCATATGTTAGCATAAGTGAGGGAGATGTTTATGAATATGGAGTTTTCTATAATCCTTCAATGCCAACTGATCCTTATAATCCGACTTTTCAGTATGATCGAATGAAACTTGGAGTTGAATTTATATCTGGTGAAGATCCTATATATGAAAGAGTATTGGTTATTTTTAACGTGAGCTATAGATATCCAAATGGTACTTGGGAAGAATTTCCATTATATCCATTAAATATTAATACTTATATCTATAAAGATTACTCAAACATAGATACATATAATTTCCAACCAATATTCATGAGCAATAATGTTGATTGGGATGAGCTTGTTGATGCTTTAATAGGAAATTATCCCCCATATCCACCAGTTTATGAAATAGAGATAGTAGCACTTGAGAATGGATTTGCAATAGAACAAGAATCTTACTATCCATATGCAGGAAATATGCGTGTAGAGTACATGTTCACCCCAGAAGGCATCATAAATATTTCCAATCAATATATCAATGATACCTTAATGGCAACAGTTAGATTAAACGATTTTGATTTTTACTTCTTAGGGGTTGAAATAGGGGATGAATATGAATGGATCATTGGTAATGTCAATGAAGTGTTGATGGATGATTATCTTGGAGAAAATTGGGAAGTATTTTTTGGAATACCCGAAAATCCTTCCGAATTGGACAAGATGAAGATAAGAATTGAGTCCATTGAAGTAGATTCCACCCAAAACACAGCGACTTATGCTCAATGGGATTGGATTAACATGGAATCTGCTTTTAATCCTACAGCTGATGGTCAAGATTCATTGACATATCTCGATGATCCTCTTGGTTATACTGAGGTACATAATTTGACGAACATGATTCCGTTATTTCTCCCTACACCTCCCCAAACGTATTTAAATGAGTCTAATTTGGATCCGGGATTTTACACTCTAATGTATTCGAGTGTATATGATGAGGAAACCACGCAGTTATCATTTTCTAAGATAGTTGAAATGTATAATATATTAACTGGTACAGCGATATATGACCAAAATGGAGTCCTAATTTCATTCCTAATTCGGGTGATGATTATAGATCCATACACGTATATCTATGAAACGGAAATTATATTCTCAATGTGGAGAAATACTGAAGGAGATAAACCATCATATGTAGGAATTAATGAAGGTGAAATTTATGAATATGGAGTGTTCACAAATCCTGCTGTAAATTATCCTGTAAGTAATCCATTTTCAGATATCGAACGAATGATGTTTGAGATTGACTATATTGGAGGTGAAGATCCAGGGATCCAAGGAGCACTTGTTCTTATGAACATGTCGACAATGGATGAAAATGGCATTTGGTCTGAAGCTGATGGCACACACTTGAGTCCTTTTGGAACAAATGGTTATATTGTCGAGAATCCTGCTGAACAATTTCACCTTTTCACTACATTTTCATACTTCGTAAGAACAGATGCCAATTGGGATGAAATAGCTATTGCGTTGCAGGAATATTACGATAATACACTTGGTCAATTTCCTGGGTATGAATATATTACAGATGTTACAGCTCTCAGCAACGGGATTGAGGTTTATATAGAACAACCTGATGGAAGTATCATAGAAAGTTTTACCACTTATACTGAAACAGGTGCCTTAAATATAGCCACATCGAAAATAAACGGAACGGAATACCTTAGCTTCAGATTGAATGATTTTGATTATGAGTTTCCAGGAGAAGACACGGAACCACCAGTTGTTATTGTTGAATATATAGGCGGTTATACTGATGGTGACCCTGGTTATATTTCAGTCACGGCAACTGATAATGTAGGATTAAGTGAAGACCCAACTGGTGAATATCCCGTAGATCCAACTGTTATTGATACCCCACGAGTGTTTTCTTATACTGCGACTGATACAAGTGGTCTTACGACGACGGAATCTATTGAAATAACTTTAACTGATGATGATACTGAAGCACCGATTATAAACATTGTATATACAGGAGATTATACCTTAGCAAATCCTGGAGAATTGATCGTGACTGTTTCAGACGATTCTGGTTTGAGTATCGATCCTTCAGGAACTTATTCCGTTCCTGCAATAGCTGGAACTCATGAATGGGAATTTATCGCTACGGATGATGATGATGATGGTTGGGTAGGTGATAGTTTATCTACCACAATTGAGTATAACGTCATCATAGAAAACTTGATTCCAACCGCAAATTTTACTGTTGATTCAAGATTTGTTCAAACAAATGAAGAAGTATCGTTTACATTCACAGGTAAGGAAGGTGATGCTCCTGCATCATTTTTATGGGATTTTGGAGATGGTGAAACTTCTACAGAGGAAAATCCAACGCATGTATATAGTTCAATGGGTCTTTATACCGTTACGTTAACGGTTACAGATGCAAATGGGGATGTTGATATTATGATAATGGAAAAACATATTTGGGTCTTATATGCATTTCCAGCAACTCCAGGACTCATTATTATGATGATCTTGGGATTCGTAGGTGTCAGTATCATTCTTGGTAAAATTATCAAAAGGAAAACTAGTTAAATAAACCATTATTAATTAAATTCTAATTTTTTTTTTTTAAACTTCAAATAATATGAATAAAAATCATGATAATGACGGATGTTGAATATAAAGGAAAGAGGTATAATTTTTCATGGTATGCAATTACTTTTTTTTTTATATCGTGTCCACTCATTGCTTTTTTTATAATCGAAATCTTAGAATTATTATGGATCTATTCTTATCCCATTGTAATTTATCCTGTAAATGAAATATTAAAATTCATCACGGGTGATTCATTTTCATATTATCCAGAGTTAGTAGCTTCTACTTACATCCTTGAAATTCCAGGCAAACCTGGTGGTATATTTTTCGTATCTGAATGCATTGGAATTCAAGGATATGCCATATATGCAGGGATCAGTTTCATGACCCCTCATAATAGACATTCCAAACAAAACAGGAATATATATTTGAGAAAAGTGAGCACATTCCTTCTTACAAGTATTCTGCTTTATTTAGCAAATGTTTTAAGATCAGTAATTACTTTGCTTCTTTATTACAATGGGACATTTGAGTTTAGTCCAATGCATGAAATTATCGGATATATAACGACTTTCTTTGCCGTATTTGTATTTTATTTTGTGAGTTATTTCTGGCTTCCAGAATTTTCTTTATTCGTTATATGGATGAAAGATGACATAAAAATGAGAATTTTAGGTAGGTTAAAGAATAAATATAAAGAGAAAGTCAAGATTGCTGATCAAGAGACCAAAGAATTAAAAAGAAGATATCTATTATTGTTCTGGATAATTTTTGCTATTATATTTTCCGTAATAATGATATATATTATCTTTTTTTAGGAAATATATTTTAGAATTTAAAAAACACGATTATGTAATTCTTTAAAGTAATCAAAAATATTATTTTATAATAAATAATATTAGAATATTTCAACAACTATATGTCTTCATCCAAATTATTTCCTTATAAAATGAAAAAAGGACAATGGACTAAAACAGATTCTTTAACTGATAGTGATATTTCGGTTATAATTGATATAAATTCAGAAATATTCTGGTTTTGGGAGGGACCACAAAGTACTGCAAGAGACAGATACAATGCAAGGCAGATATTAGGGCAATTGAGAGAAAAATATATCTCTTATAAATTTAAAAGAATAAATAAAGAAGCCTCTGAATATGTCAGAGATGAATTAGAAGCACTGCAAATATATGCCTTAGCGAAAAAAAAGTCTGATAAGAGAAATCAATTAAAAAATCTAGCAAATATAATTCATTTTATTAGTTTAATGAACAGTTTTTTCAATATTATTATTATAATTCTGTTAATTGGAGTACTCGTCCAATCTCAGTCAATTTTTCCTTATATTTTTTTCAATCAAATCAATTTTAATTTCACTCTTGAAATATGTTCTCTAATTTTAATATTATCATTAATAATCTTAATTCTATCTGCGATTTATATGGGGATATCAAGAAATAGATTTTTATTGGTAATTTCTATTATTGGATGTTGTTTTAATTTCATTTCCTTATTCATGTTAAGAATTTGGGATGAATTGCTAATTGTTATATCAAGTGGTCAACATTATTTAATTCAAATTGATGCAATATTTTTTTTCATATTTAGCATTGATATTTTTCTAATCCTAAGTATTTCTTGTTGTCTTATTGTAGGGATTATGGGTTTTATGAATGTAAAATATTTTATTAAAAGATTTGAAAAAGAAATATAAAGGGATAATTATGCCCTCAAAACTTCGAGTTCGATATATTTTCCGACCTCTTGTTAAGGTAATTGCTCATAGTTTAAGTAAGGTAGGCGTAACTCCAAATATTGCTACAAGTATAATGCTTTTATTTTCAATTTTTAGTTTATTTTCATTAGTATTTCTCTCAAATTTCTTACTTTTTTCCATTTTAGTATTTACAACGGGTATTTTTGATGGAGTTGATGGCGAAATAGCACGTTTAACCAATAAATCCACAAAAAGAGGAGCATTTTTTGATTCAACAATGGATAGAATATCAGAATTTATAATTTTTATGGCATTACTTCTATTTTTTTGGAATGAATTTCTATGGATAATTGATATGAAATTAATTATTTTCATTTCTTTTTTAGCATCAATCATGATTAGTTATACAAGAGCAAGAGCAGAAAATTTTTGTAAAGATGATTTTGATATTGGTTTGATGGCACGATCAGAGAGACTTTTTTACTTAGTTGTTATTAGTTTTATATCATTTTTTTATAATTACTTTAAATTATTCCTTTTCATTTTCATGTGGTTAGTAACGTTAACAGCATTGTTTAGATTTATCAAGTTTAAGAAATATATAAAAAAAAAGGAGATATTATAAAAATCTGTGCTATTTTCCTGTGATGTACATTTTTAATAAAGATTTATCTATTGTACTTATTATTTATTGTTATATGAAAACTATTGACAATAATCTAATA
The DNA here is from genome assembly GCA_048938445.1 of Promethearchaeota archaeon. Taxonomy (GTDB): domain Archaea; phylum Asgardarchaeota; class Lokiarchaeia; order Sigyniarchaeales; family SOKP01; genus FT1-020. Next base: position 19,727 of record JBHLME010000071.1, read on the forward strand.
CTTTATGTCTTAGATAATTTATCTTGTCTTAGCTCGAAGTCTTATTGTTCTCACTAATGAAATAACTATAACAAAAATACCCGCAATAATAAGAATTATGGGTAAGTACTTTAAACCTTGCAAATTATTTATTAAAGCAAGCAGATCTTCAAATGGATTGCCTGGAGAATCATCTGGAGGAGTATCTGGAGGGATATCTGATGGTTCTCCGAAGGTATGTATTATTTCTTTAATAGTTACTCCAGATGATCCGTTAATTTTTACATTAATATAATATAAATTTCCGTCATTTAAGCTATAATTCCAATCTCCTTGCCATAATGGACTATCCCCATCCACTTTTAACATTGGTTTCCAATTAGTAACTAGAATACGGGAAGCGTCATATGCGCACCATTCTACAGAATTGAGTCCAAGTGGATCCCATACAAGTGCTCTTATTTTAGTATCATTAAGATTTAATCCATCACTATAGAATGCAGTTGTCGGTGGAGATGTGATAACTCCCTGAGGCCATGTATTTAAGTATTCAACTGAAGTTGAAAAAGAATTATTGTCCATAGCAATAATTCTGTAGGCATGTTTAATGTCGAAATCTTCTGTTTCAATTTCAAAAAAATTATTCCCAAGTCGATGTTGAATAATATTTACCCGAGTATGTCCAGAGATATAACACGTAACATTATAATCGTTGTTTAATGTCACAAAATCTCGTCCACTAGTAGTGGTTTCAGAAATGATAGCATAATTATAAGGAGCATTTTCTCTTAAATTTACATGATGTCCGAAAGTAAAAATTCCATCATAATCTTTATACTCTTCCAATTTGGCTTCATACCAATCTAATTGATCTCTATATAAATGACCATAATAATTAATTTCATAATTTATTAAATCAAATTGAATATAAGGTTCATTTTTTGTAGTATCTAAACATATAAATGCGTAATCTCCGAAAGAAAACGATTTTATGAATGAATAATTTGTATCTCCAATTTCACTACCTAACATTGAATAGTCCAAATAATAAGTTTTATTTGGAATATTTGATACATCGTGTTCACCAATGAGATCAATATATACTGATGAGTTCAAGTTATTTGAAGCAAGCACGTTGCTATAATTCAACCAATGTTCAGTATCATGGCTAAAATCAGGATAAACACCACCGTGTACTAAATCTCCAGTACTTATTACAAAAAGAGGATCGATTTCTTTATATGTTTCATTGAAAAAGGTATTTAAATTGATTCCTGATTGAGGATTATTGTAGAGTAAATCTGTTAATTGGATGAACCAGAAAATTTCTTGATCAGATTCATTAATATATCCCTGATATGATGGTTTTAATTTTGGGATTTCTGACATAACTTGTTGTTTTTCTATTGGAATGAAATCTATTATTGTAAAAAGAGGAATATATAAACTTAAGAGAATGGAAATTAGCATAACAAAAGAAAATAGATGTAACTTCAGTTTCATCAAAAATTACCTCGAAAAATCATTATTCACATCATCTCGAAGGTGCTTGATCAATTGATGAGCTACTTGCTTTTTTGGAATGGTACTCTTCAAATTTTTATTTCTACTACGTTTCCTATAATTACCATAAATCACTGAAGATCCTAATATTATCCACGATACACCAAATAACATCAATCCACCTGTCAAACTATTAATCCACGTTGTCAGATCCGTATCCCATCCTAGAAGGGCTCCACCCGCAATAGGTATGATCGAACTCGTTAATCTTACTCGCCAAGTTATTAAACAATCCATGGCATGAGGCGTTAATCCAAATTCATCTAGTAAAAATAATCTTTTTTCTTCATTATTTACTGCGTTTCGCCACAATTTATTACCTTCATTATTTACAAGAGAATATGGATTATTTATATCCCATAAAGCCCTCATAGCTGATTCTGACATGTTTGTAGGAACGGGATACCCCGCTTCCAATCCTTTTATCCCAGAGGGAAATCCAGGAACTATATTGAATTGAGCAATGTCAATTCCATCGGGGAATATAATGCAATTTGCCCATTGATTGAGGAAAAAATATACTGCCATTTCAGTGTTATTCATACCAGCAGCTCCCGGAAAAAATGAAGAGAGTAAAGGGTGGTTTAGATTTTGAGGGACCACTTCTTTAACATAATACTCTCTATAATACCTAACAAGGATATCAAGTTTGTACCATGTAGTACCATATCCATCAGCAAGTTCTTGCTCTTTTTCTGGAATGCCTTTAGCCTCATCGTATAAAGTGAGTAGTGCCCACCATCCTTCTGGACTATAGGCACCCATTTCATCATAAACTACGCTACAAATTCCGGGTAACTCTTCAGTACCCCCAATTAAGGCATATTTTGCTTCTCCAAACAGTAAATCTTCTCCTGCCCATTGAGAAATACCCCAAATTTCGTAAGGAATATATGGTGGAAAGGAACTGGTATAAGTCAATAGAGCATCATGAAAATTAGGTAATAATAGATGTGGATAATTAATATAATCAAAATATGCTGCAAGCAATGCATCTGGTCCCAGTCCTATTGTAGGTAAAAAAGTTGTTATTAAATTAAATAAAACTTCTAAAATAGATCCTGTTCCGCTTAACAACGAACCAAAGGGAGCAGGATTGTACATTAATCCCACGGTTTCTACAAAATTTGTCATATCAATTACATCTTCAATCACGGGTAGAGCTAGTTCTTGAGCAATTATTAAGATTTCATCTACACTATCTTCAATAAAATTGTCGATCATATTATTTGCTAACGGACCAGCAATCATTGTTGAAGATCCAAATATTAAACATATAACTGAAGCAAGTGCTACTTTTTTTGACAACCTATAATGAACCTTTTTTGTGAATTATTAGGTAGTTTTCGATTGTTTTTTAAGAAGATGATGATATTCATATCTAGATTCGCAATTTATCCTCGATTATTAAAATGTAATTTATGTCGAAAATTTCCTGTATAAATATTATT